>JADIMX010000144.1 GCA_017694425.1 Candidatus Fimicola merdigallinarum | reverse complement strand
GGTATAGATGATGAGGATAATATTTTAGTTATAACAAAAAATAATAATGAATATAAGGAGTTACTTTATATACACAGAGATAATGGATATTTGGCTAAATGGGTAGGGGCAAATATGACTGTTAAGGAGGCCTTTTTAAAATCGGGAGTTGAAACTATCTATTATATAGATAATTTTGCAGATGATATATCATCAATTATATTAAAAAATAATATAAAGAATATGTATATAGATTTGAATTGCAGACATATAGCGTCACCTACAACTCCATCACAAAATTTTTATGAAAGCTTTGTAAAAAGATATCCATATATAAATATTATAAATGCTTATGATATTATAGCTGAGTTTAGAGTTATAAAAGAAAAATATGAGATAGACCTTATAAGAAAGGCTGTTGACATAACTCGTATGGGTATCGAGAGTATGATGAAAAACTGTAAAGCCGGTATGTATGAATATGAGATAGAGGCATATTTTGACTTTATATTAAAGAAGAACGGTGTTAAAGAAAAGGCTTTTCAGACTATAGGTGCATCAGGAAAAAATGCAACAATTCTTCATTATACAAAGAATAATACAAAAACACAGAGAGGCGACCTTGTACTTTTTGATGTTGGAGCTCAATGGGGATATTATAACGGAGATTTGACAAGAACTTTCCCAGTAGACGGTAAATTTACTGAAATTCAAAAGAAAATTTATAATATAGTATTAGAAGGTCAGCTTAAAGTTATAGATGCTATGAAACCGGGAGTTAAGTATTCAAGACTTGACGAAATAATTAAAGAGCATTATTTTGAAAAACTTAAAGAAATGGGATTTATTAAGTACTTTGAAGATGTATCTAAGTATTATTACCACAGTATAGGTCATTTTTTAGGTGCTGATACTCACGACGTAGGTACTTATACAGGTAGAGTTCTTGAGGAGGGAATGGTTATTACCGTTGAACCAGGGCTTTACATTGATGAGCTTGGTATAGGTATAAGAATAGAAGATGACGTGTTAATAACAAAAGATGGTAATGAAGTGCTTTCAAAAGGTTTGGTTAAGACTGTTGAAGATATAGAAAGATTTATGGCAGGAGAAAGCTTAGATGAAATCAAGTGAAACAGAACTTTATTTGCCGGTAAAGACTTTTTTTGAAGATATAGGATTTTCTGTAAAAGGTGAAGTAAAAAGCTGTGATTTAATGGCTGTGAGAGAAGATATAATTATTATTTGTGAGTTGAAACTTTCATTTTCTTTAAAACTTTTATATCAACTTATGGATAGAAAAGCATTGACAGAAAATGTGTATGCGGTTATACCACGACCTAAAAAGGGTCATAATACTAAAGAGTGGAAGAATATTGTAAAACTTTTAAAAGCCCTTGATATGGGACTTATAACAGTTGCTTTGGATAGCCCTATTAAGACAGTAGAAGTTATATTAGAGCCATTTGACGGTAAGTCCTATAAAAATAAAAAAAGACAAGATATATTAAAAAATGAATTTAGCAACAGAATTTTAGATGGCAATATGGGTGGTGTAAATAGAAAGAAAATACTTACTGCTTATATGGAGAAATCTATATTAGTGCTTTGCGCTTTAGATAGCTTGGTTAAATCTTCACCTAAAAATGTTAAGGCTATATGTAATGAGGATAAAACAGCTACCATACTTTTAAATAATGTGTATGGTTGGTTTTTGAGAGAGGGTAAAGGAGTTTATTCCGTTTCTGATAAAGGGCGAGAATTTTTAAATTCTTGTGAATACAAAGATGTAAAAGAATATTATAAAAAATATATTGAAGATAGGGTGCTTTAAGCACTCTATTTTTGTTTTGTAATAAAAAAGGTGTCTTAAAAAGACACCTTAAATTTTTAAAAATTATTTCATTGAATCTTTTGAACCAAGAGCTGTTTCAATTTTTCTTGTAACGATTTCCTGAATGTACTCTCTAGCAGCACCACAGTATCCTCTTGGGTCGAATGCTTCTGGTTTTTCAGCAAAGCTCTTTCTCATAGCAGCTGTCATAGCAAGTCTTAAGTCAGTATCTATATTGATTTTGCAAATACCCATTTTAGCGGCTTCTCTAAGCATTTCAGCTGGCATACCTTTAGCACCGTTGATTTTAGCACCGTATTTGTTGCAAGTTTCAACTGATTCCTGGTCTACTGAAGAAGCACCGTGTAATACGAGTGGGTAGTTGTGGAAACCAGCCTCTTCAAGTTTAGCTGTGATTTTTTCAAGTCTTTCAAAGTCAATTTTAGCATCGCCTTTGAATTTGTAAGCACCGTGGCTTGTTCCGATAGCGATAGCAAGTGAGTCAACACCTGTACGTTTTACGAAATCAACAGCCTGGTCTGGGTCTGTATATGTTGCGTTAGCAGCATCAACGTTAACATCATCTTCAACACCTGCTAACTGTCCAAGTTCAGCTTCAACTACTACTCCACGTGAGTGAGCGTATTCAACAACTTCTTTTGTTTTAGCTACGTTTTCTTCGTAATCGTAGTGTGAACCGTCGAACATAACTGATGTGAAACCAGCGTCGATACATTTTTTAACTGTTTCAAGGTTTGGACCGTGGTCTAAGTGAAGAGCAATGTCGATACCTGTTTCAGCAACAGCAGCATCTACCATAGCTTTTAAGTAAAGAGGATTAGCATATTCTAATGCACTCTTTGATACCTGTAAGATAACTGCAGAATTCTGTGATTTTGCAGCACGAACAACACCCTGAATGATTTCCATATTGTTGATGTTGAACGCACCAATTGCGTAATGTCCAGCATAAGCTTTTTCAAACATTTCTTTTGTTGTTACTAATGCCATTTTAAAAACACCTCTCTATGATTTTATATATTTAAGTATAAGTATACATTTGAATTATAATACGTATAATAATTTTTTACAAGTATAAGTGTTAAATTTTGATATATTATAAACAAACTTGCCATTTGCGATTTATATATTATTTGAAATTTCAATAAGTGACAATGTTGTTTGTGGTGTATAGTATTTGTTTTATATAGTATTACATCTGTCTCTTATACACATCTCCGAGCCCACG
>JADIMX010000143.1 GCA_017694425.1 Candidatus Fimicola merdigallinarum | reverse complement strand
ACTTTACTCCGTTTCAATTACAGGTCTTATTTTATAAAAATCTTCGTATAATTCAACTTTAATAGATTTATTAACTGATGTATTATAATATTTTATCACATATTTATCAAGTATATCTTTCATTTTATTTGAAGTATCTTCTTTAGATGATATTATAAAATATTTAGGCAATACATTTTTTATAAGATTTTCATTTAAATCTACGTTATCACCACTATTATAAATTTTCAAAATATCAGAACTTAAATCTAAATTATTTAAAATCATAATATCTAAATCTTTTGAATCTAAATTACTTGTAAAAAGTATAGAATTTTCTCTATCGTTAAGTTTTAATACTAAAGAACTATGATTTTCATTTCCATCATATATTTGTTTATCTTTATTTGGGTGCATTACTTGAAAATTTATATCGTCTGTCACATTTATAACATCATTAGAATTTACCGTATATAAAGGTATATCTCTTTCTGATATGCTATCTAAAAGCCTTATGTAAATACCAGAATTAGAAAATTTATATTCAGGTATAAATACATTTTTAACATCAAAATTTTCAATAATCTCTATTGCACCTTTGCAATTTTCCATATTCATATTAGAAATAAAAAGCATATCAATACACTTACAACCCTCATACTCAAGATATGGTATAACATACTTTATTCCTGTATTATTTCCAATATCCATAAAATGACCACCACCGTCAATAACGGCTGTAAATCCATCGTATGTTGTATAGACTGCTGAACTTCCATTGCCTACATTTAAAAATGCTAATTTATTTCTTTTTGAAATATAGTCAAAATTTAAGGATATACCAAACATTAACGCAAACACCAAAGATATATAGGTTGCACGTTTAAAGTTTATAAGTGCAAAAGCTGTAAAAATGGCTAAATAGAAAAATATAACTGCATACAAACTTATACTTCCAGTTTCTATATACATATACTTATTATTTTCAGCTATCAACGATACCTTCTCTATAAAATTTATGAGAACAAATACAGAGCCGGCTGTAAACAAGCCAAAAGATACACTTATAAAAGAAAGTATAACCGAGATTATACCCATAATAACCACATAGCCTGTAACAGGAACTATTATAATATTTACAAATATTGAAGCTACTGATATACCATAGAAATAATACATACAAAGTGGCAGTGTCATTATATTTGCACCTAAAGACACAAATAAAATTGATTTTACAACAGGATTTATACGCTTAAATCTATTTGATAATTCAATTCCACCACCAACACCGGCTGTTGCCAAAAATGATAGTTGAAAGCCTATACTATAAATACTATTAGGAGATACAAGTAATATTAAAATACAGGCAATAGCAACTGAATTTAATATATCACTTTCTTCATCTATTATATTGCTAATGAAAACTATTGTTGACATTATAGATGCTCTAACAACAGATGGTGCAAGACCACAAAATACAGCAAACATAATAACAAATGGTATAGATAGTAATGATGAAACTTTTCTTGGCAAACCTAAAATTTTAGATAGTATCGTATATATAAATCCCGAAATAATAGACATATGCAGTCCCGAAACAGCCAATATATGACTTACACCTGCTTTTTTAAATATATTTGTATAATAATCATCAATATAATTCTTATCACCTGTAATCATAGCTTTTAAAATACCACCCTCTCTAAGTGGCAAAATTATATCTATTTTACTATTTACAAGTTTTCGCATTTCCCATATGTAATAGTTTAAGCTTTTTTCTATATTACGAGAAGTAATAGCTACATCTTCTGCATAGACACTATAATCTATATCATTTGATAGCATATAATTCCTTTCAGAAAACATACCTAAAAAACCAGAGTTATCACCCTTTTCCAATATACCAGTCACCTTCAAACTCATACCAACTGATGCTTCTACTTTATTTTCGTACACAACTGATATTTTAAGGTTGTTAGTATCTTCTTTATTCTGATATTTTATTGTATCAGTTTTTAAATCTATAATTGTATAGCCGTTACGAGAAATGTATATATCATCTATAATGCCATATATATAAACTTCTACTTTATCATTACAAAATTTTTCGGTTGTAATAGATATATTGCTACCGCTAATACTAGATACAAAAACTCCAAGTAAAGATACTAAAGATAATATAAAAAACATTTTAAGTTTACTAAATTTCATAATAAGAAACTCTATAAAACTCATAAAAACTAAAAACAGGACGATACCCAACGTAAAAGTCAGATATCGCCCTGCTAAAAGTCCGAATATATAATAAAACATAACATAAATAATCGGTCTTTTCATAGATTAATCACCGTATACCTTGTCAGCCTCAAAAAGTTTGCTAAAATCTATATGCCCCTTAAACTCCTGCAATTTTTCGCCCTCTATAAGGAACTGCACTTTATTAACATTATCTAATTCTGTAAGAGAATTTACTATTGAATATATAGTAAACCATTCAGAGGTAGAACCTCCAGAATGTTTAGTTACAAAGTCACTACTAAGGTCAACATAACAAATACCGTCTGTTGTTTCTGTCTTTATACTTCTAAGTTTAGTTTCGCTAGGAACAGTAGGATAACTATCAGCTTCATTAGGGCCTTTTATAAGCTCCTCAATTATATATTTCTCAAGAGGCTCATTAGGGTTAACCTCTATTTCTCTCTCCTCTACATTAAAGCCAGTAGCATTGCGATTTTGGAAATAAAGTTTAACTACCTTATAATTTTTAGGCTCCGGAGATATAACATCATCTATTATAAAGTCTGATGCTGACATAATTCCAACAGGCTGACCATTAGTTTTTTTAAGCTCCTCACCTGAAACTGTTATTTTGACAAAGTCAATAAAATCAAGACCTGTTAAAGTCTGCACTATCGACGCTCTTATTATAAGCTCATCACCAAAAGAAAGATTATTATACTCAGGTGATAAATCTAATGTAACTAAATTTTTATCAAGATTTATATTGTTAAAATTAACTTCTTTCGGTATAACACCCCTAAGACCCTCAGACTTTGGACCTGATTTAAGTTCATTAAGTACAGATTTTACTATATCCTCATTAGTTTCACCTTTAACCTCGTGTCGTTCACTTTTCATAACAGAAGTTGTGGTTTCTACAAAATAAAAGTTTATACCAACATCTATCATATCATCTTTATAGGTCATAATTCGTATACCTATAAAACAGCCTATAAACATTATCACTATCACAACAGATATAATAATATTTCTAAAAAACTTTTTTGACAAGTTAGTACCTCCTTTACTGTACATTCTCTGAAACTTTAGGTGTATGTCTTAAAGGAATTCTAACAACAAATGTTGTACCCTCATTTTCTTTACTTGTAACTTTTATGCTACCATTGTGCATAAGTACAGTTGAATGAGTTATAGAAAGACCAAGACCCGTACCTCCAGTTTCTCTATCTCTCGTCTTATCAACACGATAAAATCTATTAAATATTTTTCCAAGCTCCTCCTCAGCAATACCTATACCCGTATCAGTTACTTTGAAAAAGGCGTTTTGATGGTCACAATCTACATACAAACTAACCTTTCCGCCTTCGTCTGTATATTTTATACCGTTTTCCACAAGGTTTGATATAGCCAAAGTAAACTTAGTACTATCTACTTCTGCAAAAACTTCCTTATCCGCAATAAATTCAAGTTTTATATTTTTAGCACTAGCAAGAGGTGATATTCTCTTAACTACATCTCCACAAAGTTTAACCATATCTGTCATTTCGTAGTCAATAGGTATTTCCCTTTGGTCAAGTTTTACAAGCGTTAAAAGGTCGTTTATAATCTCTGTCATTCTATCTACTTCTGAATTTATATCCTTTAAAAATTCTACATACATTTCCTTTGGAACTTCATCTTGAAGAAGTATAGACTCACTTAAAACTTTTATTGAGCTTAATGGCGTTTTAAGCTCGTGAGATACATTTGACACAAAAGTCTGTCTTGTGCTTTCTACCTGTTCAAGCTCATCTGCCATATTGTTACACGCTTCTGCCAAATCAGATATTTCATTATGACTCATACCGCTGACAGTTACTCTCTGGTCTAAATGCCCCTCAGACATTTTCTTTATTACCTCAAGCATTTTCTTTAATGGCTCAGTTATAATCTGGGATATAAAGAACATAACAATAGCAGATATTATTACAACTCCAAAAAGAAGTATTATTACTTGCTTTCTAATGTTATCTATAGTTTCAAATATATCTGATGTTGAATCGGATATAAGCACAGCACCTATCTGATTAGACCTGCTATCAACTATAGTTACAGCTGCATACACAGTTTCATTATCCTGTTCTCTAGCTATATCTTTATTATCCAAAGCCTCAACAACCTCTGGAATAAGTAATGTTTTACCTATAATAGTTTTATTTGAATCATTTACAACTGTTCCCATAGAGTCAAGAACTACTATTCTATAGCCACCTTGCCTGCTAGTTTCTTTAATATCATAATCAAAAAGCTCTTTTTTGCTATCATCAAAAAGATAATTCATAACCGTTATATGACCAGATATTACATTTGCCTGACTTAACATTTCTTTCTTGCGTTCTTCAACATAATACTTATTCATTGTTTTAAATACTGTTGTTGTAAAAACTAATAAAGGTACAAACCCTATAATTATATACGTCATAAGTAAAGTCCATCTAAGACTTTTTAAACCCTTTTTTTTGCTCTTAGTTGAAATAATAACCAACTCCCCATTTTGTAAATATATACTTAGGCTCACTTGGATTTTCTTCTATTTTCTCCCTTAATCTTCTGACGTGAACGTCAACAGTTCTAACATCTCCTGGATAATCATATCCCCATACAGTATCTAATAGATTTTCTCTACTATATACTTTTCCTGGGTTTTCCATAAAAAGCTCTAAAAGGTCAAATTCCTTAGCTGTAAGATTTGCTTCTTTTCCATTTATAAATACTCTTCTGCTTTCATATTCAAGCTCTAAATCACGTATTTTCAATGTTTTTGATGTTTCCTTAACAGGCATAGCCTTTTTAACACTTCTTCTTAATATAGCTTTTATTCTAGCTTTAAGCTCAAGTATATTAAAAGGCTTTGTTATATAATCATCTGCACCATATTCAAGTCCCATAATCTTATCCATATCTTCCCCTTTAGCAGTTACCATTATTATAGGCACCTGAGAAAACTCTCTTGTCTGCTGACAAACCTCTAATCCGTCCATTTTAGGAAGCATAACGTCAAGGACAATAAGGTCATAATCATTTTCCTTTATTAAATTTAAAGCCTCCTCTCCATCATAAGCAGAACTTACTTCCATACCGTCTTGCTCAAGAGAAAACTTTATACCTTTTATAATAAGTTTTTCATCATCTACAACTAAAATTTTATATGCCATTTTTACCTCCCAATTATTCTACTGTAATAAAATCTTTTATATTTTCAAAAGTCTTATCACCTATTCCTGAAACATTTTTTATTTCTTCAATAGTTTTAAAACCACCATTTTTCTCTCTATAATCAATAATTCTATCAGACATAACATCTCCTATTTTAGGAAGTGCCATAAGCTCCTCCTTAGATGCCGTATTAATATTTATTCCCATATTTAACACAATATCTACAGCATCACTTTCATCATTAGGAATTTCCCTCTTAATTATAGTATTACTGTAAGTAATAGTTACATTCCCATTACTATCAATAATAAAATGTTGACCGTTAAAAATAGGTGTGCTACTATCCATATTTTTCAAAGTAACACCTTCTGTAAGTCCTCCAGCTTTATATATAAGCTCTCCTAGGTTTCCAGCATTATTTATACTATAAACACCTGATTTTAATACATTCCCACTTATCTCAACATATATATTTTTCTCATAACTAGGGTTTACATTTGATACAGAAATTTTTGGCTTGTCCACTTCAATTGCATAACAACTATTATCTATATATGTTTTATACCATATTCCAGATCTGTCTCTTATACACATCTC
>JADIMX010000142.1 GCA_017694425.1 Candidatus Fimicola merdigallinarum | reverse complement strand
AGATGTGTATAAGAGACAGAAAGACCTCTTAGGAATACGTCAATATTTATAACATATGTTGTACTTTTTGGCTGTATATTTCTAATAATGAACTATTTCATACCGGAGATTGTTACTAATGTTTCTAACTTTGTAAACTCTCTACCTACGAATATAGCTTCATTCGAGTCTAATTTATATAAAATATTTGATAATGTAGGTTTTATAGATTCAAATGATGTAATAAATGCTTTTAACACATTACTTGAACCTATTTTAAACTCAACTAAAAATATACCACTTATAATATCAAAATATTTTAATGGTACATTAAACTTCGTTTTAAGTGGTACTTATAACTTAGCATCATATCTTATAAATATAGTGCTTGGAATTGTTATAAGTCTTTATCTTTTAGCTGGAAAAGAAGGTTTTATTTCATACATTAAAAAAATATTTTACGCTTTATTTCCAGAAAATAAAGTTACACCTTCTATATACAACCTTAGACGAATTGACAATATATTTAAAAATTTTATAGTAGGTAAGACAATAGACTCTACAATAATAGGTATACTATGTTTTATAGGTCTTAATATATTAAATACACCATTTATAACATTAATAAGCGTTATTGTGGGTATAACAAATATGATACCTTATTTCGGACCATTTATCGGTGGCATACCCGCTGTTTTTATAGTTCTTCTCACAATGCCTTCAAAAGCTATTTGGGTTGCTATTTTTATACTTATACTTCAGCAGTTTGACGGAATAATTTTAGGCCCTAAAATTTTAGGTCAGTCAATAGGTATAAGTCCTATATGGATTATTTTATCAATAACAGTAGGTGGTGCTTTAATGGGGCCTTTGGGAATGTTCTTAGGTGTTCCTGTATTCGCATCTATAAAGCTTTTCTTCTCCGAAGCAATAGACAAAAAGTACGAAGAAAAGTTTGGTGACAAAGATATAGAAAACATATAACCTTAAACAAAAAGGAGGGATTATGTGAATAGCATAAAAAATACTAATAAATTTGTGTTGGTACTATTTTTAAATCAGCTTATACTAAGTCTTTTTTGGGGCTTGGTTATGGATTTTTTAAACGTGCCATTAGTTTTAAATTTAATTTTAAGTCAAGTTTTTGTTTTTGGAATTCCTGCTACTTTATATTTTATATACACAAAGGAAAGTCCAAAAAAAGTTTTACGACTTAATCCTATAAGTTTTGTAAATATACTTCTTATTATAGGTATTTCAATATTTATACAGCCTATAATGACACTTCTTAGTGCTATAACAAGTATATTTTTTACAAACAATGTATCCGAGCTTTTAACAGAAACTGATAATATACCACTTTGGCTTATGCTTATAGGAACTGCTTTAACTCCTGCAATTTTTGAAGAATTATTCTTTAGAGGTATTGTATTTTACGGATACAAAACTACAAGTTTAATAAAGGCAAGCCTTATGACCGGACTTTTATTCGGTCTTATGCATATGGATTTACAGCAATTTTTATATGCCTTTGCAATGGGAACAGTATTTTGTTTTCTTGTATATAAAACAAAGTCCATATTTGCATCTGTGATTTCCCACTTTACAATAAACGCATCACAGATAGCATTATATAGCCTTTTGACTTCATCACTTACAACTAGCGAAATAGATATGTCACTTAACCCTACATTTATGGACGTAATGGCATCTATATTTTCAAGTATACTTTTAGTTGTGGCATCATTACCTTTTCTTGCACTTCTTATTTGGGCATTTTTAAAGGTGAATAAAAACACAAAAATAGATACAGATGAGATATATTATAACTTGCCAAAAAATATGCAAGAGCCAATAGCAACAAAATCTCTTGCCTTTGCAGTTGGAATATTCTTTTTACAGGTTATAATAATACCGGTTATAGTCATATTTATATACATTATTTTATACGGATTTTAAAAATCAAAACTACACCATTAAAAGGGTGGTTTGATAAAGCCCTATAAGGGCTTTTTTTATTGTTTTAAACCTCTAGATATGTATGTTACCTCATATAATTTTATTTTTAGTTGATATACTAATTCTATTCTATAATGCTAAATTTTTACCTATAGCCATTGGGCGAAAATAAAAAAGGTAGCTTAAAGCTACCTTTTATTTTTCATTATTATCTTCTTTTTTCTTTTCATCTAAAAGTTTTTCTAATTCTTCCCTAAATGTATTTATATCCTTAAACTGTCTGTAAACAGAGGCAAATCTTACATAGGCTACTTCATCAATATCTTTTAAGTAATCCATAACCATATTGCCAAGCTCTTTTGTTGCTATTTCTTTTTCAAGTCTATTCATAACAGCATTTTCTATATCATCAGCTATAGCCTCTATCTGTTTTGCACTTACAGGTCTTTTATTACAAGACTGCATAATACCTTTTATTATTTTGTTCTTATCAAAAACCTCTCTTGTATTATCGCTTTTTATTACAGTTATAGGTATAGTATCAACTCGTTCATAAGTTGTAAATCTCTTTCCACAGTTTTCACATAATCGTCTTCTTCTTATTGCAGAATTTTCTTCCTGTGACCTTGAGTCAACAACTTTTGTATCAGGATTGTTGCAAAAAGGACACTTCATAAAAACCATCACTCCCAGTATATCAAATTTATGTTAATCTAAGTATACTTTATACATTTTTTAAAATCAAGTATATTGCTCAAAAATATATCAATTTATGTTGTTTTATGTCACATTTCGTAGTATTTCATCAGTTTTCACATCTACAAGTATAATATCATCACCTATCTTAACTATACAAGCCCAAGGTATACAATACTCCTTATCGGAGCAAAAAAGACCAAAGCCTTTCCCTTCTATAGGTGCTATAATGGCCAGTATTCTTGCAC
>JADIMX010000141.1 GCA_017694425.1 Candidatus Fimicola merdigallinarum | reverse complement strand
AATAAAATTATAATAGTTTGAAATCAGGAGTGAATTTTTTTATGAGTAAGAAACCGTTTTTTAAAGGTGTTGCAGTAGGTGTAGTGGTTACACTTGCTGTGACTATATTATTTAATGCTATAAGTATGGCTAATGGTATTGGTGGTAAAAAAGATTTAGGTGTTTCTGAAAAAATCTCACTTATAGCAACTATGCTAGATAAAAAATATGTTGATGATATTGATTTAGATGAAATTCAAGAGGGTATATATGATGGTATGGTTAAGGCTATTGGTGACCCATACACAGATTATATGACTGCTGAAGAATTTTCTCAGTTTTTATCAGACAACGAGGGTGAATTTTTCGGAGTAGGTATAGAGGTTGTATCTGATAAAGATGACGGAAGTATACGAGTTATAGCACCTATTGTAGGTACTCCGGCAGAAAAAGCAGGTATATTACCGGAAGATAGAATTATAAAGGTTAATGATACAGATGTTTCCGGTGATGATATTGATACTGCCATAGACCTTATAAAAGGTGATGAGGGTACACCTGTAAATATTACTGTTTATAGAAAAAATACAGGTGAGATAAAAAGTTTCGATATAGTTCGTGCTAAGATAGATGTTGTTACAGTTGAAAGTAAGGTTGTTGATGATAATATAGGCTACCTTAGAATAACAAGTTTTAAGGAAAATACATACGAACAGTTTAAAAATGAGTATGAATCCTTAATGGCTAAAAATATAAAAGGTCTTGTTATAGACCTTAGAAATAACCCTGGGGGAAATCTTGATGTTGTTGAAAGAATAACAGATATGCTTGTTCCTGAAGGCACTTTAGTTTACACAATAGATAAAGAGGGCAACCGTAAGGATTATAAGTCAGATGCTGAATGTATAGATATACCTCTTTGCGTACTTGTAAATGGAAATAGTGCTAGTGCCTCTGAAGTTCTTTCCGGTGCTGTTCAAGATATGGGTGTAGGTAAGTTAGTTGGTACACAGACTTTCGGTAAAGGTCTTGTTCAGGGGCTTTATCCTCTTTCTGATGGTTCAGGGCTTAAAATAACTATACAGAAATATTATACACCTAAAGGGGTTTGTATACAGGGTACAGGTATAACTCCGGACTATGTAGTTGAATTGTCTGATGATGTTAAGTATCAGCTTAATATTCCTGAAGAACAGGATACTCAGCTTAAAAAGGCGATAGAGGTAATAAACCAATAATATTTTGGTACAAATAACTTAAAATATGGTATAAAAAAGACAGAATTTCTAAAAAAGTTTCTGTCTTTTTTTATTAAATGATAATTATGACGATTTTTATTGTATTTTTGTCTATTCTCTTTAAAATAATAGAATAATTATGTATAATAATTAAAGATATTTTTTTATTTTAAATTGTAAAGGAGAATTGCAATGTTTGGTTTTATGGGATTTGGCGAAGACATAGGTATTGACCTTGGTACTGCCACAGTTCTAGTTTATATAAAAGGACAGGGTATCGTTATAAAAGAGCCTTCTGTTGTTGCTATAGATAAGGATACAAACACTATACTTGCTGTTGGCGAGGAAGCAAGAAGAATGCTTGGCAGAACTCCAGGTAATATCGTTGCTATAAGACCATTAAGAGGTGGTGTTATATCAAACTATGAGATAACAGAAAAAATGCTTAAATATTTCATTGAAAAAGCTATCGGAAAACGTTCATTTGTAAAGCCTACTATTGCTGTATGTGTTCCAAGTAGTGTAACAGAGGTAGAAAGAAGAGCTGTTGAGGACGCAACAAGACAGGCAGGGGCAAGACAGGTACATATTATAGAAGAGCCTATTGCAGCCGCTATTGGTGCAGGTATAGATATAGCAAAGGCTTGTGGAAATATGGTTGTAGATATCGGTGGTGGTACTACTGATATAGCTGTTATTTCTTTAGGTGGAACAGTTGTAAGTGAATCACTTAAAATTGCTGGTGATAACTTTGATGAAAATATAATTCGTTATATGCGTAAAAAACATAATGTACTTATTGGTGAGAGAACTGCTGAAGATTTAAAAGTACATATTGGTACAGCTTATGAAAGAGCAACACCTGTAACATTAGAGGTTAGAGGTAGAAATCTTATTACAGGACTTCCAAAAAATATTACTGTAACATCTGAGGAAATGCACGAGGCACTTCAGGAGTCTGTACTTGCTATATGTGACGCTGTACATACTGTTCTTGAGAAAACACCACCAGAACTTGCTGCTGATATTTCTGATAGAGGTATCGTTATGACAGGTGGTGGTAGTCTTCTTTATGGACTTGATAAACTTATAAAGGCTAGAACTGGCATAAATTCTATCATTGCTGAGGATTCTGTTTCTTGTGTTGCTGTAGGCACAGGTAAGTTTATTGAGTTTCTTAGCGAGGGTAAAGGAAAGTTAGATTTATTCCATAGTAAGAAAAAAGAGGAAGTTGTGGTTAATACACCTCCAACATCTATTGATGAGTAATATATTTAAGGCGATAGGCAGTTCTATCGCCTATTTTGTTAAATATAAATTACAGAGTTTAATTAAGTACATAAGATACTAGTTGTACTTATATACCTAGTGCAGATTTACTTGAAATAGTTGCTATTGAATTACCTAAAATAGATAAGTTGGAAGATGAAAATTATAAATGATTGGGGTATAAATAAAAACGGGGTGATTATATGCTAAAACCTAGAAATTTTGTACAAAGAATGGTTGATGAGGCTGTAGAAGAGGCTATAGAAAACATTAATATAAAAACGGCGATTAATCTTTTTACTGCAGGATATGATTTAAATACTATTAATGCAGTTATAAAATTATCGTTTGAAGAAATTGAAGATATATTAATAGATAACAACCTACTTGATAGAAAAGAATTAGAAGGTGTTACAGATATTGGCAAGGTAACTATAAGTGAAGAAAAGAAAGCGGAAGTGGAAGAACATTTAAACCAACTTAGAAATACTGCTATAAAAGTAATTGAATTATACTATGATAATTTGGATTTAGAAGATATTGCTAAGCAGACTAACTTAAGTGTTTATCAGGTTGAGGATTTATTACGAGAAAATGAATTAATCGAATAAATAGTTTCAATAAGGACAGGGTATTAAGATATTCTGTCTTTTGTAATATAATTAGAGTTGTGATAAAAGATATATGCAAATATATAAAAGGACTATAAGTATTATACTAAGTACTATATTCGTATTAAGTATGACATAACATTTTTCACATTAGGGTGGTACTGGAGGTAATAGTTTCAACTCAATAGGTGGTTTACCAAACAAAATGCCATTACAATGTTATATTTATATTTTAAGCGGTGTATTAAAGATTTTTATTTATATTAAGATGAATTTAAGTAAATATACATTTATATTAGCTAGTTTATTTTCTAATTTTATATTTAACTTAATCTCATTTAAGTTAATTATGAATTTAATTTTGTGATATTGTTTTTTAAACAAGATTTAAAAATATATGAGTTTTATTTTGTAATAATTTTATATTTTTTAAAATCGTATTGACAATAGTGGGTTATATTGATATAATATCACAGAATTAAATATATACTTATCAAGAGAGGTTGAGGGACAGGGCCCTATGACACCCGGCAACCGGCAAACAGTACGGTGCCAATTCCCCCGCAAATATTTGTGGAAGATGAGGATTTTTGTTGTTAAGCCCTAGTAAAGAGGCTTTTTTTTATTTTAGAAAATAAGTTATATTTATGATATTTATAAAATAGTTAAATTAGGAGGCTTAAGATGGCTAAAAGATTATTTACTTCAGAATCTGTAACAGAGGGACACCCAGATAAAATCTGTGACCAGATTTCAGACGCTATACTTGATAATATACTCGCAAAAGACCCAATGGCTAGAGTTGCTTGTGAAACTTGTACAACAACAGGTATTGTTTTTGTAATGGGTGAGGTTACAACAAACTGTTACGTTGATGTTGAAAATATTGTTCGTGAAACAGTTCGTGAGATAGGTTACGACAGAGCTAAATACGGTTTTGACTGTGATTCTTGTTCAGTTATAACTTCACTTCACGGTCAGTCACCTGATATTGCTATGGGTGTTGACAATGCTTACGAAAGCAAAAACGGTGAGGAAAGCGAAGCTGATACAGGTGCTGGTGACCAGGGTATGATGTTCGGTTTTGCTTGTGATGAAACAGAGGAATATATGCCAATGCCTATATCTCTCGCTCACAAACTTACAAGAAGACTTACTGAGGTTAGAAAAAATGGTACAATGCCTTACCTTCGCCCAGACGGTAAAGCTCAGGTTACAGTTGAGTATGATGATGACAAAGTTGTTAGAATTGATACTATCGTTGTTTCTACACAGCATAGCCCAGATGTTACTCAGGAACAGATTGAAAAAGATATAAAAGAAAATGTTATAAATGCAGTTATACCTGCAAATCTTCTTGATGAAAATACAATTTACTTCATAAATCCAACAGGTAGATTCGTAATCGGTGGCCCACAGGGAGATAGTGGTCTTACAGGAAGAAAAATCATTGTAGATACATACGGTGGATATGCTAGTCACGGTGGTGGTGCTTTCTCTGGTAAAGACCCTACAAAAGTTGACCGTTCAGCTTGTTATGCTGCAAGATACGTTGCTAAAAATATAGTAGCTTCAGGAATAGCTAAAAAATGTGAAATACAGCTTTCATACGCAATCGGTGTTGCTAAACCAGTTTCAATACTTGTAAATACATTTGGTACAGGTAAGATTTCTGATAGTGAAATAACAGAAATTGTAAAAGAAAACTTCGACCTTCGCCCAGCAGGTATTATAAAAGCTTTCGACCTTAGAAGACCTATCTACAAACAGACAGCAGCATATGGTCACTTTGGTAGAAACGACCTTGACCTTCCTTGGGAAAAGACAGATAAAACAGATGTTTTTAAATCTGATATAAAATAATAGATTTTTAAAAATTCTTGTAATATTCATTCTTGTGAATTTTGCAAGAATTTTTTTTATAAATTTCTTTTATTATCCTACTATAAGTGTTAAAATTATAAGAAGTATTTTTCGTAAAAGAGGTGATTTTTTTGGAGGAAACTGTTATAACAGGCTCGGTTGAGGATATTATATTTCAAAATAAGGATAATGGTTACTGTGTTTTTACAATAGACAGTAAAGGCGAGGAAGTAACTTGTGTAGGTAATATTGTTAATATACATTCCGGTGAGGATATAAAAATAACTGGTAGTTGGAATGTTCACCCTACATACGGTAAACAATTTCAAGTTTCGTTTTTTGAAAGGAATATACCTACAACTGCTGACGGTATAAGAAAATATTTGGCATCAGGTGTTATAAAGGGTATTGGTAAAAAAATTGCTGAAAGAATTGTAGACGAATTTGAGGAAAACACGTTTTATGTTATAGAGGAAAAACCGGAAAAATTATCTGAGATAAAAGGTATAAGCTATGAAAAGGCTATGGCTATACATAATATTTTCTGCGAACAGCGAGAGCTTAGACAGGCTATGCTTTTTTTACAGGATTTCGGTGTTTCTCAAACATTTGCTAAGAAAATATATGAAAAATTTAAGGGCAAAACTTTTGATATAGTAAAAGAAAATCCCTATAGATTAGCTGATGAGATTAACGGCATTGGCTTTAAAATGGCAGATAAAATGGCTCAAAATGTGGGTATACAGTATGATAGCCCTAATCGTATAAAGTCAGGTGTTTTATACGTTCTTAACACAGCTGTACAAAATGGACATACATATTTACCTAAACAGGAGCTTTTAGATAGTACAGCTGAACTTTTAGGTATAAATCCTATAATAATAGAAAATTGCCTTAAGGAGTTGCAGATTAATAATAAGATTTGGCAGGAAAATATAGGTGGAGTAGACTGTGTATATCTATCTGTATATTATTATTCTGAAATAGCCGTTGCTAAAAAACTTATAGAGCTTTCTATGGAGTATGTTCCGGAAAGCTATAATAATATAGATAAAATTATTTCTAAAGCTGAAAAATCTACAGGTATAACACTTGATACTATTCAGCGTGAGGCTGTAAAAGAGGCTATGACAAGTGGTCTTTTAGTTATAACTGGTGGACCTGGTACTGGAAAAACTACTACAATAAATACAATTATAAAAATACTTTCTGATGAGGGTAATGATATTTCTCTTGGAGCACCTACAGGTCGAGCTGCAAAACGTATGACAGAGGCAACGGGTATGGAGGCTCAGACTATTCATAGGCTTTTAGGTATAACATTTGCTGACGAGGAGGGCAGACGCTCTGTATATGATAAAAATGAGGATAATCCTATTGATGCAGATGTAATTATAATTGATGAAACTTCTATGGTTGATATAAATCTTATGTTTGGTCTTGTGAGAGCCATATCTAGAGGTACAAGGCTTATACTTGTAGGTGACGTTGACCAGTTGCCGTCTGTTGGTGCTGGAAATGTGCTTAAAGATATTATAAATTCGGGGAAAATTAAGGTTGTAAAACTTGATAAAATATTTAGACAGGCACAGGAAAGTGCTATCGTAGTAAATGCCCATAGAATAAATGAGGGTAAAAATCCTATATTAAACCAGAAAGAGAAAGACTTTTTCTTTGTTAGAAGAAGTAATTCTGATGATGTTGTCACAACAATAGCTGACCTTGTGACAAGGAGAATACCTAACTTTTTAGACTGTAACCCTGTAGAAGATATTCAGGTTTTAACACCTATGAAGAAAAGTGTTATAGGTGTTCAAAATCTTAATGGAGTTTTGCAACAGGTTATAAATCCACCGTCTAAGGATAAAAAGGAAAAAGAGCTTAGAGGCATTATATTTAGAGAGGGCGACAAGGTAATGCAGATTAAAAATAATTACAATGTTGTCTGGAAAGTTTACAATAGCTTAGGTAAAAAAGTTGATGAGGGTACGGGTATATTTAACGGTGACCAAGGTATAATTATTTCTGTTGATAATACTAAGGAGATTATAACTGTGCTTTTTGATGATGAAAAGGAAATAGAATACGACTTTTCTCAGGTAGATGAACTGGAACTTGCCTATGCTATAACTATACATAAATCACAGGGTAGTGAGTATCCGGTTGTAATTATGCCTATACATAGTGGACCACCTATGCTTATGTCAAGAAACTTGCTTTATACTGGAGTTACAAGGGCAAAAAGGCTCGTAGTTATAGTTGGTATTGAGGATACAGTTTACTCTATGATTTCCAATAATAGAGAGGTTAACAGGTATTCTTCACTTTCATATAGAATACAAAGTCTTTATGAGTTTATGAATACAGAGTTTTAAAAACTTATGAATATTGTTATATGGATTAAAAATTTATTTTTCCCTAAGAAGTGTGTCGTGTGTAATAAACTTATTGAGTATAAAAATTTTAGAGGATATTTATGCAATAACTGTGCTAGTGACATACCTTTTATAGAGGGAAAAGTTTGTAAGAAATGTGGTTTGCCACTTAAAGTTGGTGATGTGTGTGAAAAGTGTATGAAACGCACCTTTGCTTTTGAGTATGGTTTTTCTGCATTTACATATGATACCGTTAGAAAAAGTATATTTAGGTTTAAGTATTCCGGTGTAAAAAATGATGGTGTAGGTATGGCTAAACTTATGGAAATTTTTATTCGTCAAAATTATAGTGATTTAATTGATGATATTAATTTGATAATACCTGTTCCTATACATATTAAGAAGTTGAAAAGTAGAGGATTTAATCAAGCTGATATCCTTGCAAGAAATTTAGCCGAATTTTTGGGAAAGGATTATAGCTCTAATACTATAAGTAGAGTTAAGAATACAGCACCACAAAATTCATTAAATTATAAAGAAAGAGCTAGAAATATATCAGATGCTTTTGAATTTAATAAGAGTATAGATGTTGAAGATAAATCTATTCTTATTATAGATGATATATTTACAACTGGAAGTACCATAAATGAGTGTGCCAGACTTCTTATGATGAATGGTGCAAAGGCTGTGTACTTCTATACATTTTCTATTGCCTGATTTAAAATGTGGTTAGCTGTTATATTAAATATTGAAATTATAAAATGTATGAGCCGATTAAATATTTTAGTCGGCTCATTTTTTAAATAGAACTTTATATCTAAAATAATATTAAATGAATTTAAAGTTTTAATCATATTGATAAAAAATAATAAGTAGATTAATATGATATTTTAAAATTTTAAATGATTATTA
>JADIMX010000140.1 GCA_017694425.1 Candidatus Fimicola merdigallinarum | reverse complement strand
CGTGTATCTTTTTTTATATCTACACTATGGTAAGGGTAGTTTCCCTCAAATTGCTGATAGTGGTTAAAGCTATTTTCCTTTTCCTTTTGTAAATCTTGATATATTTTCCCGCCAAGGGATAAGGCTATTATTTGCATTCCTCTACAAATGCCTAGCATTGGTATATTTTCTTCAAAAGCTCTTTTGCAAAGTATTTTTTCAAAAATATCTCGCTTAGGAGAGGATTCCAAAGAATAGGTTGGATTTTCTCCAAAAAATATTGGGTTTGGGTCATTGCCTCCGGTGAATATTATACCGTCAGAAATATTTAAAATTTCTTCAATATATTTTTCGCCAAGATAGGCTGATATAATAGGTATTCCACCATTTTCAGCAACAGCTTTTACATAGTTTTCGCTTACTTTTAAAGTGTTTTTGTCAAGTTGTGACGGAACTATAATAACTCGTGGTTTCATAGCAAACCCCTTTTACTATTGTATGTTATCATAATAATATGCTAAAATAAAGTAAATTTGCTTAAAGTGAAAGTTTTTTTTAGGAGATGATAAAATGAAAACCATAGGTATTATAGGTGCTATGGACGAAGAAATCGCTGTATTAAAGGAGAAAATAGACGTTGTAACATCTAAAAGTGTTATAGGCTTAGATTTTTATATAGGTATGTTTAATGGCAATAGTGTTGTTTTTGTTAGAAGTGGTATAGGTAAAGTTAATGCCTCTGTGTGTGCACAGGTTTTAGTTGACCACTTTGCTGTTGACTACATAATAAACGTAGGCGTTGCAGGTGCTGTATCACCTGAACTTAACGTAGGTGACGTTGTTATTTCAAAGGACACAGTTCAGCACGATATGGATACTTCAGCCTTTGGCGACCCATTAGGCGAGATACCAAGAATGGCAGAAAGTTATTTTAAGGCTGATGATGAGCTTGTAAAACTTGCCCTTGAGTGTGCCGAGGAGATTTGTACTCCGGAAAAGGTATTCTTTGGACGTGTTGCAAGTGGTGACCAGTTTATAAGCGACAAGGAGAAAAAGAAAAAACTTTGGACTACATTCGGTGCTTACTGTACAGAAATGGAGGGTGCTGCCATAGCTCACGCTTGCTGGCTTAATAAAATTCCATTCGTTATAATTCGTTCTATATCAGATAATGCAGATAATGAGGCTGATATGAAATATGAAGAATTTGTTGAAATAGCTGCTAAAAACTCAGGTGAGATAGTTTATAAACTTCTTCAATCTATATAAATTGTAAAAGTTTAGTATATTTTACCTTGCAAAATTTTTTTGTTGACATAATTGCATATAAATTGCTTACAATTTTTGGTTATTTATACCTTGTATTAATGGCTCAATATTTGATAAGATTTTATTAATTCTTTTATCAATAATAGAAAATTTAATATACAGGGGGTTTTATTATGTCAACAAAAGCTAATTTTAGATGGGACGAAGTAAGAGCAAATAATCCTATATTTTCTGCTACAAGAACAACTATTGAAACTGCTTTTTATGGTAACAATGTAGTTAAGGTTAACTCTTTGAAAGAGGCATACAAACTAGCTAAAAACTCTAGAGGTACTATTGTTACAGATATGCCCGTTGAAAAGCCGGAGGAAATAGGCCTTGATGATGATGCTAAAATTCTTGTGTCAAATAGCGGTGCTGTTTTTGGACGTACTGCAGCTGCAAGAAGAATTGCTGGTGAAGAAGGCGTTGATGTTAATGACCTCTGTATGAAAATAAGAGATGCTATTTACGATACTAAAGATAGAAAAATGTATCATACTCAAGCTTATATCGGTCTTGATAAGGACTTTATAATAAAAGCCCACCTTATCATACCTGAGGGTGAAGAAAATCTTATGTATAACTGGCTTTTAAATTTCCAGTATATAAACGGTGAATACACTAAGATGTATAAGGAATCTAAGGTTTTTGATAATGAGGGTGATATTTATATATTTGTTGACCCTAGTTGGCAACATAAAGAACACCCACTAGGTCTTGCATTTTTTGACCCTAAACACAACTGTGCTGCCATACTTGGTATGAAGTATTTTGGCGAGCTTAAAAAAGGAACACTTACGTTGGCTTGGGGTATTGCAAATAGAAATGGTTATGCCTCCTGCCACGGCGGTCAAAAGAGATACAACTTACCTGACGGAAGAAAGTTTGTTGCTGGAGTTTTTGGTCTTTCCGGCTCTGGAAAATCAACTATAACTCACGCAAAGCACAAAGATAAGTATGATGTTACAGTACTTCACGATGACGCTTTTATAATATCAACAGAAAATGGTTCATCTATTGCACTAGAGCCATCATATTTCGATAAAACACAGGATTACCCACTTGATAGTCCTGATAATAAATATCTTTTAGCCGTTCAAAATGTAGGTGTAACACTAGATGATGAGGGTAGAAAGGTTATTGTTACAGAGGATATAAGAAATGGCAATGGTCGTGCTATAAAATCAAGACTTTGGTCACCTAATAGGGTGGATAAGTTTGATGAGCCTGTAAATGCTATATTTTGGCTTATGAAAGACCCTACAATGCCACCGGTATTAAAAATAAATGGTGCTGTGCTTTCAGCTACTATGGGTGCTTGTCTTGCTACAAAGAGGACTACAGCAGAAAGGTTAGCTAAAGGTGTTGACCCTGATGCTTTAGTATTTGAGCCATATGCAAACCCATTTAGAACATATCCTTTAAGTGATGACTATGCTAAGTTTAAGGCTCTTTTTGAGGAGAGAAACGTGGATTGCTATATACTTAATACAGGTTTCCTTATGAATAAAAAGGTTACACCTGATGTGACTTTATCTTGCCTTGAAGCTATAATAGAGGGTAAAGGCGAGTTTAAACAGTGGGCAGGTTTTTCATCTTTTGAGATTATGGAGGTTTGTGGCTTCGTTCCTGATATGAGTGACGGAGAGTATAAAAGCCAGCTTATGTCACGAATGAGAGATAGACTTGACTTTATAAAATCCTTAGATAAGGCTAAAGGTGGTTTCGATAAGCTACCTAAAGAGGCTATTGATGCTATGGAGAAAGTTATAGGCGAACTTTGATTATATTTTAAAAGTGTATCAGATTTGATACACTTTTTTTATTGACAAAATTCGACCAAAAAAGTATATTAAAAATTAGGATAAAGATTAAATTTAGTTTTGGGAGGTTTTTTAAATGGAATCAAGAGTTAAAGTTGCTATGGAAAAACATAGTAAAGGCTATAACTGTGCACAGGCTGTTGTGTGTGCATACTGTGACCTTTTCGGCATAAAAGAGGAAGATGCTTTTAAAATGTCTGAGGGATTTGGTGCAGGAATGGGAAATATGAACGGGCCTTGTGGTGCTTTAACAGCAGTTTATATATTAGCAGGTCTTAAAAAAAGCTCAGGAAGTATTGAAAATGGTATTACAAAGGCTAAAACTTATAAAGACGTAAGTGAAATCGGTGACGAGTTTGTGGATATGAATCAGACTATGATTTGTCGTGAACTTAAAGGTCTTGACGGCAACGGTGTAAGAAGAACTTGTTCCGGTTGCGTTGAAGACGCTGCGAAGCTTGTTGAAAAATATTTAATAGATTAATAATATATTTTTAGCTGTCGTATTTTAAAGTATGACAGCTTTTTTTGTTGCAAAAAAGAGTTAAAAAAAGGGCGTCTTTTTAACAAAAATATTATTTTTTATGATATAATCAATGCCGAACAAATATTTTCATATATTTTTAGAGGATAGAGGTAAAATTATGGATATTTTAAAGAAACTACAAGAAGAATTTAATATAAAGGATTTTCAGGCCGAAAATACAGTAAGGCTTATTGATGAAGGTAACACTATACCTTTTATCGCACGTTATAGAAAGGAGCTTACAGGCTCTTTAGACGACCAGATTATCCGTTCTATACACGATAGACTTATGTACTTAAGAGGTCTTGACGATAAGAGAAATCAGATTATTAAGACAATAGAGGAACAGGGAAATATGACACCTGAAATCCTTGAAAAAATAGAAAATGCTGAAACAGTTACAGAGCTTGACGATATATATAGACCATTTAGACCAAAGAGAAGAACGAGAGCTACAGTTGCTAAGGAGAAAGGTCTTGATGGACTTGCCGATATTATTTTAGGCCAAAAACTTTTAATGTCTTTAGATGACCACGCAAAAATGTTTATAGACAGCGAAAAAGGAGTTAATACTATTTCAGAGGCTATAGACGGAGCGAAAGATATTATTGCTGAGAAAATATCTGATGATGCTGACATTAGAAAGGTTTTAAGAACTGAAGCCTTAAAAACAGGTTTTATATCTTCTAAGGCAACTGATAGTGAAAGTCAGTCAGTATACGAAATGTACTACGATTATAGCGAGCCAGTAAAAAGTATTGCAGGTCATAGAATTCTTGCCATAAACAGAGGTGAGAAAGAAGGCGTTTTATCTGCATCTATATCTGTTGATAACGATAGATTTTTAAATATAATATCAAAAAATATAATTATAAAAAATAGTCAGACAGAAGATGTGTTAAAAAGCACAATAGAAGATAGCTTTAAACGTCTTATATTCCCATCAATCGAAAGGGAAATAAGAAACGAGCTTACAGAGAGAGCCGAAGAAAAGGCTATGAAAGTTTTCAATGAAAACCTTAAACAGCTTTTATTACAGCCACCTATTAAGGATAAAGTTGTTATGGCACTTGACCCAGGGTATAAGGCAGGTTGTAAAATCGCCATAATCGATCAGACAGGAAAAACTTTAGATACAACAGTAATTTACTTTACTGTAAACCCTAAAAAGACAGAGATAGAAAAAGAGGAGCTTAAAAGCCTTATAGATAAGTACAATGTAGATATTATAGCTGTTGGAAATGGTACAGCCTCAAGAGAGAGTGAGCTTTTTGTGGTAGATATGATAAAAGAAATAGATAAGGAAATATACTACATAATAGTAAATGAGGCAGGGGCATCTGTTTATTCAGCCTCAAAACTTGGTGCGGAGGAGTTTCCAGATATGGACGTTGCCCTTAGAAGTGCAGTGTCTATCGGTAGACGACTTCAGGACCCACTTGCAGAGCTTGTAAAAATAGACCCTAAATCAATAGGTGTTGGACAGTATCAGCACGATATGAATCAGAAAAAACTTTCAGAGGAGCTTTCAGGTGTAGTTGAGGACTGTGTAAACTCTGTTGGTGTAGACCTTAACACAGCATCACCATCACTTTTATCATACGTTTCAGGTATAAGTAGTGCTGTTTCAAAGAATATTCAGAAGTACAGAGAGGAAAATGGCAAGTTTAAATCAAGAAAAGAGCTTTTAAAAGTACCTAAATTAGGACCAAAAGCCTTTGAGCAGTGTGCCGGTTTCCTTAGAATACCTGAAAGCGATATGGTATTAGACAATACTGGAGTTCACCCAGAAAGCTATAAGGCAACAGAGGAGCTTTTAGCTATGTTAGGTTATACTCTTGATGATGTTAAAAATAAAAATATTCAGGGTATAGGCGAAAAGGTAGGTAATAAAACTGAAGTTGCTGAAAAACTTGGAATTGGTGTGCCTACATTAAACGATATTATAAGAGAACTTGAAAAACCAGGACGTGACCCTCGTGAAGAAATGCCAGCTCCCGTTTTAAGAAGTGATGTTTTAGAAATGTCAGACTTAAAAGAGGGTATGGTGTTAAAGGGTACTGTAAGAAATGTTATAGACTTCGGTGTATTTGTGGATATTGGTGTTCATCAAGACGGTCTTGTTCATATATCAGAAATATCAGAGGGCTATATTAAACACCCACTTGATGCTGTAAGTGTTGGAGATGTTGTAGATGTAAAGGTTTTAGGTGTAGACCTTAAAAAGAAACGTGTTTCTCTTACTATGAAAGGTTTAAAAGCGTAAGTGGTATTGACTAATAGTTATTTGTGTTTTATAATATGTTTATAAAAATAATATAGAAATTCTTCAGGGCAGGGTGTAATTCCCGACCGGTGGTTATAGTCCACGACCCTTATTTAAAAATAAGGCTGACTTGGTGAAATTCCAAGACCGACAGTATAGTCTGGATGGGAGAAGAAAAACATTTCGTTGTATGTATTGATAGTGTATTATTATATTTATCATACATTCAAATTGTTTTGCTTTATTTGACCTGAAGATTTTCAGGTCATTTTTTTGTGGAAAATGGCTTTGGAAATTCAGAAAGAATGGAGAGGATACTTATTATGAGTAGTACAACAGCAACAATTAAAAGAACAGACACAACAAAATTAGTAAAGATAGGAATGTTAAGTGCAGTTTCCATTGTACTTATGATGTTTGAATTAGCTTTCCCTATATTTCCGTCTTTTTTAAAAATGGATATAAGCGATATACCGGCCATTGTAGGTACAGTTGCTATGGGTCCTATGGCAGGTATTGCAATAGAGTTTATAAAAAATGCTTTACACCTTTTTAAGACATCAACAGCAGGTGTTGGCGAGCTTGCAAACTTCCTTATAGGTATAGCCCTTGTTATTCCTATTGGAGTTATGTATAAGAAAAATCACAGCTTAAAAAACTTTATTTTAGGTAGCATTATGGGTGCTTGTGTTATGGTTTTAGTAGGATGTGTGTTTAACTACTACATACTTATGCCGGCATACGCAAAGGCTTTCGGTGCAGATATTCAGGATTTCGTAGATATAGCTAATGCTGTTACACCTATGGTTGTAGACCTTAAAACACTTATACTTTTCTCAATAGCACCATTTAACCTTTTAAAAGCTGTTATTGTAGCACCTGTTGGGTACTTAGTTTGTAAAGTTTTAAAACCAGTTTTAAGATAATATGAATTTAGGCAGTCGCTTAGGCGACTGCTTTTTTATTATGGAATAGATTATTAAACTACAGGCTATGGTAGGTACAAAAATAAAGTTATATGAAATAGGAAATAGTGGTGTAATTGTCGGAATATTTAGTATTTATTTAGAGGTTTAAAGTAAAAAAAGCTCTATAAGAGTTTTAGCAAACCACACGTTTGACCAGTGATTTTTAATAATTTATAAAATCAAAATATATTTATTATATGAAGTTGTGGATATAGGTTTTTGAGGTTTTATATATTTTTTAATAAGATAATAAATTAAAGTTATGGTAAGAATATAATTTCTCTTATAACCAAAAATAAAACTATATTAAACAAGAATTGGTGGTGTAATTTTATCTTTAGAGGCTTAAAATAAGAAAAAATCGTATATAGTTTTAGCAAACTGGCTGTTTAAATATATTTATTATAGTAAGTTTTGGATATAGGTTTTTGAAGTTTTATATATTTTTAATAAGACAATAAACTAAAATTAAGTTGTAGTAAGAATATATTTAACTTTCAAATTCTTTAACAGAAAAAATGTGGATATAGGGCATATTCTGTGGATAGAATTAGGAATTGTGTTTAAAAATTTTTAAAGTTAAGATATAAGAATATTGTTTATTATTAAAAAAGAAAGGCTAACAGTTGAAAATGTTTTGATATTTCAAGGGATTTTTTTTTATATAATTGTAAGTAGAATTTATAATATAAGTTCTAAAACGCAATTATTTCCACCACGTCAAAAACCTTGCTCCATATATATTTTTATCGTTATTTTGTAAAATCACACAATCTGCCCTTGTAAATAGTCAAGCGTTATGCCATTGGACAAGTACATTCTTTTTGTTAGGTGCAAGATAATAACTGATGCAGACTTCTTCGGGATTAAGTCCTAGAATGTTAGTGAAAAAATTAAAATAATATATGGCTTTTATTATTTTCTGTAATTTTTCTATACCATATATGCCACATATCCCACTATTTCTCTAAATACATAGGTTGGTACTAAACTTTAATATATCATCTGTATTTTTTCCATTTTTAAGTATATTTATAATATTATCCATATATCCCTCATAAAAATTTGTGTTTTTTTAGATTTGCTTAACTTGCCCAACTTATATCAGAGAAATAAGGACATTTTAATCTGACCAAGTTATTAATAAATTAGATGTAAATCCTTATAATCATACCATTTATATAGATTTTAATTCTTTTAAAAACTACATTGTTCTTTTTTAAGATAAATAAAAAGGCTTATTGCCCATATTACAGACAACAAGCCTTTTAAAAGCCTTTTAAGTCTATTATATGAATTTTAAAATATCTTCCGGTTTTCTAGCTATATATGTAGCCCCAGTTTCAACTAAAAGTTTTTCATCTCTAAAGCCCCAAGTAACTCCTACAGAACTTACCTCTGCATTTATGGCAGTTTCCATATCTGTATCAGAATCACCTATATAAAGTACATCTTCTTTTTCGGCGTTAAGCTCTCTCATAGCTTCAAAAACGCTGTCTGGTGCCGGTTTTTTAGCAATTCCCTCACGCTCGCCTACTGCAATATCAATAAGATTTCCAAAGTATTCAAGGCAAAGCTCTTTTACTGCTTTATCGTATTTGTTTGAAACAACACCTATTTTTATACCTTTAGATTTTAATTCTTTTAAAAGCTCCATTATACCATCATAAGGTGCTGTTTTATTTCTCATATTTTTAGCATAGTGCTCTTTAAAATCACCTAAGCATTTTTCGATAACATCTTCGCCAACATTTTTAGGCAAAGCTCTTATCATAAGATTTTTAACACCATTGCCTACAAACTGTCTTACTTCTTCCACAGTTCTTTTTGGGTAGCCGTTAAGCTCTAATGCAAAGTTTGTACTGTCGGCAAGGTCAAAAAGTGTGTTTAAAAGTGTTCCGTCAAGGTCAAATATAATTGTATTTTTCATAATAAATCCTCCGTATCAATATCTTTTTTTGTGTACAATAAAGATGCCACAAGTGATGTAAAAGGAATGGCAAAAAGTATTCCTATACTACCAATAAGTGACTGCATTACCTCAACAACAACCATTTCTCTATTCATAAGGCTTAATATATTTGGGTTGTACATTATAAGTAGCAAAAGTGATGACAAAGAGCTACCTATATAGGCAAGTACAAGTGTATTAGCCATAGTTCCCATAATATCTCTGCCTATTTCAAAGCCTGATGATAAAAGGGTAGAAAAATCTAAATTCTTTACTTTATTTGAAAGCTCGTAAAGGGAAGATGATATAGACATACTAACGTCCATAACTGCCCCCATAGCACCTATTATAACAGAGCCGAATATTATAGCTAATGGGTCTATTGGTTTTTCTGTATTTAGCATTGCTATACCTATAGATGTTTCATCAAGTATACCTGTAAGGTCTAAAACTTTATTCATAATAAGAGTTAATATACCGGAAATTAAAACACCAAAAAAACAGCCTATAATGGCAGAAAGCGTTTTTTTATCACAGCCATTAACTATTATAAGTGTCATAACTATTGTATAAAGGCAAACAGCAATAGATGTTATATAAATGTTAGCACCTGCCATAACTGATGGTACGAATACACAAAATACAGCAAGGCAAGTAAGCCCTAATGATACAATAGTGTTAACTCCCTTTTTGCCACCAAATAAAAGCATAAGCCCTAAAAATACACATAAAAGAATAATAAGTTTATCTGTTCTTAAAATCTCTGAGTATATCCAACCCTTAGACATATCTAAGTCTTCGCCTGTATCGTGAGTAAGTAATACTTTATCTCTAACTTCTACCTGTCTTGAAACGTAAGGCGAAAAGTTATCTATATTTTGAATACCTTTTACAATTCTACCCTTGTAGTCGCCACTTAATATTTCAGCTTTAAAAGATATTTCTGTATTAGACATAGTAGTTTCGCTATCTATCATATAACTTTCGGTATCAATATCTGTTATTTCTATTATTCTAGCTTTTTCCGAAAGTCCATTTTCATTACTCCAAAAATCCGTTTTGTGTGTAAAAATTCTATTACCACCTATTATGAATATTGCCGAAAACACAATGGTAATAATATAAGTCAAAGCATTTATTTTTTTCTGTTTCATATTTTGCATATATTAAAACCTCCTACAAATCATAATAATACCTTAAATATATAAAAAAATCAAAAACAGATTACAGTATATAAAATATGTGTTAAAATACTTAATGTAAAAATATAATTGGAGAGTTTGATTATGTCATACACAGCATTATATAGAAAGTATAGACCTGATACCTTTGCCGGTGTTATAGGTCAGGAACATATAGTAAAAACCCTTAAAAATCAGATGAAAACCGATAGAGTTTCCCACGCTTACTTATTCTGTGGAACTAGGGGAACGGGTAAAACATCTACTGCAAAAATATTTGCCAAAGCCATAAACTGTGAACACCCTATTGAAGGTGAGCCTTGTGGAGAGTGTTCACCTTGTAAGGCTGTGGAGGAGGGCAGAAGTGTCAATGTAATAGAGATAGACGCTGCCTCAAACAACAGCGTTGACAACATAAGAGAGATTAGGGAGGAAGTAAAGTACCCTCCGACTGAGGGAAAATACAAGGTATATATAATCGATGAGGTTCATATGCTTTCACAAGGTGCTTTTAATGCCCTTTTAAAAACTTTGGAGGAACCTCCAGCTCACGTTATATTCATACTTGCTACAACAGACCCTCAGAAAGTACCTGTTACCATACTTTCAAGATGTCAGCGATTTGACTTTAGAAGAATTACATCTGATGATATTGTAAATACCATTATGGGATATCTTGAAAAGGAAAATGTGGAGGCTGATGAGGAGGCGGTAAGATATATATCACACATTGCTGACGGTTCTATGCGTGACTCTTTAAGCATACTTGACCAATGTCTTTCATTTTTCTACGGTGAGAGAATAACTTTAGAAAAGGTTATTGATATAACAGGTGCAGTTGATACAACTGTTTTCTTTGAAACAGCAGAGTGTCTATTCAAAAAAGATGCCAAAGGTCTTATGGATATAGTTGAAAACGTAGTTATGCAGGGTAGAGATGTAAAACAGTTTGTTTCTGAAATTATAAATCACCTTAGAAACTTACTTGTGGCTATATCAGTAAAAGACCCGTCAAACATACTTGATATGTCAAAAGAAAATATATCTAAGTTAAAAAATCAGAGTGGCAACACATCTGCTGAGGAGCTTATATATCTTATAAAATCATTTTCTAATCTTTCTAGCGAAATGAAGTATTCTGACAACGAAAGAATATTACTTGAAGTTATGTTTATAAAACTTTGCTCTCCGTCAGCGGAGAAAAGCTATGACGGAATTTTAGCAAGACTTAATGCTATAGAAAGAGCTGTTAAAAATGGTATAACTATATCGGCAACGGTAGAAAAGCCTTCTAGTGCCGAGAAAAAGCCTATTAAGAAGAAAGAAAAGCCTAAGGCAGAAAGTGATGACTTTAAAAAACTTAAAGATATGTGGCTTGATTTTTGCGAAAATTTCAATATGCCTTTAAGGGGTATGCTTTTAAAATCAGAGCTTAGACAAAAAGAGGCCGAAACCGTATATATATCTTGTGAAAAGGAATTTGAGGTTAATATTATTAAAAATAGCTTACAGATGATAAGTGACCTTATATCAGAAAAGACAGGAAAACAATTTGACCTTGACGTAATATCAGAAAGTGAATACAGACAGTGGCACAGACTTACTTATGGCGAAGATGAAAGTATGTCAGATGATGATGACTGGGCAAGTCTTATTACAACCACAATTCCAGACGCAGAAATTTTTTGATTAGGTTGCAACAATTTTAACTATACTGTAAAATAGAGAGAAATTATATTTAGGAGGATTTTAAATTATGGCAAGAGGATTTAACCCAATGGGTGGTATGGGCGGAATGAATATGAATAACCTTATGAAACAGGCTCAGAAAATGCAGAAACAGATGCTTGAAACACAGGAGGCGTTAGGAGAAAAAACTCTTGAAATGTCATCTGGTGGTGGTGCAGTAAAAATCGTTATTTCAGGTAAAAAAGAAATAAAATCAATTAAAATTGACCCTGAGGTTGTTGATGCTGATGATGTAGAAATGCTTGAGGACCTTATTTTATCAGCAGTAAACGAGGCAATAAGACAGGCTGATGAAATGTATAACTCAGAAATGTCAAAAATCACAGGGGGACTTGGTGGAGGTCTTTTCTAAGATATGAACTATTACGGCGACCCAATAACAAAACTTATAGAGGAGTTTGCCTCTCTCCCAGGGATAGGTGGCAAATCAGCTCAAAGATTAGCATTTCATATTATAAATATGCCTAAAGAAAGAGCCGTTGCCCTTTCTGATGCTATAAAAGAGGCTGTTGAAAATGTTAAATACTGTTCTGTATGCTGTAACCTTACAGATGAGGACCCTTGTCCTATATGCTCAAATCAAAAACGAAACCACAATATTATTATGGTTGTGGAAGACCCTAGAGATTTAGTGGCATATGAACGCACAAAGGAGTTTAACGGAGTTTATCACGTTTTAAACGGTGCAATATCACCTATGACAGGTGTTGGACCATCTGATATAAAGATAAAGGAGCTTTTAGCTAGAATACAGAATAATAGCGATATAGAGGAAATAATACTTGCGACTAACCCTAATGTAGAGGGTGAGGCAACAGCAATGTATATAAGCCGACTTTTAAAACCTATGGGTATAAAGGTGACAAGAATAGCAAACGGTGTGCCTGTCGGTGGCGACCTTGAATACGTTGACGAAGTTACACTTTCAAGGGCTCTTGAGGGTAGACGAGAATTATAAAAAGGTGTCGAATTTTTTCGACACCTTTTTTATTATCTTTCCTCTCTGAAGTAGTTTACACCACAACTCTTTGGAATATTATTTTCTTTTGACTGTCTTATTGATGCTATAACTAAAACGATAGCTGTTATAAGGAATGGAAGCATATCGTAGAAAGCATTAGGGAATGGAAATACTGATTTTGGTATATAGTACTTAAGTACACGTAAAGCACCGAATATAAATGAACCACCTATTGCGTGAGTAGGCTTCCAAGATGCAAATATAACGAGGGCAACGGCAATCCAACCAAGACCACCTACGTTATTATTTATCCAAACACCACCGTTTATAATCATAGAACAGTAAGCTCCGCCGATACCACAGATACCGCCACCAATTAAAAGGTTTATATACTTAAGTTTAGCAACCTTTATACCGCCGGCATCAGCAGCAGCAGGATTTTCGCCAATAGCTCTGACATTAAGACCTATTCTAGTTCTATAAAGGTAAAAACCAACGATTACAGCTATTATTATTCCAATATAGACAAATGGGTTATATGAGAATAAAAGCTTGCCTACAACCGGTAAATCGCTTAATACAGGTATGTGAATATCTCTCATCTGCTCTGTAATGTTAGCTGGAAGTTTTAAAGTACCATTTTCAGACTTTGAAAGCATATATATACCAACGAAGTTTGAAAGGCCAACACCGAATATAGTAAGTGTAAGACCTGTTACATTCTGGTTTGCCATAAAAGTAACTGTAAGTACTGCATATATAAGTGATGAAAGTGCAGCAGCCACAAAGGAAGCTATTAAGGCAAGAACAAAGTTATCTGTCATATAGCCTACCATAAATCCGGCACAAGCACCTATTGACATCATACCCTCAACACCGAGGTTAAGATGACCTACTTTTTCATTTATTATTTCACCTACTGTACCGAATAAAAGAGGTGTACCGGCTAAAACAGCAGCCACAAATATATTTAAAAACATATCCATTATTTAGAACCTCCTTTTTTACGGAATACAAATTTATATCTTACGAAAAGCTCGCAACCTAAAACGAAGAATAATATTATACCCTGAAGTACGTCAGCACAGTCTGTTGAAATACCGTATGATGACTGAAGTACACTACTACCTTTTTCAAGTATACTGAAAAGGAATGATATTACAAATATCATAAAAGGGTTTAACTGTGCAAGCCAAGCAACGATAATGGCAGTGAAACCAACGCCACCAGCAACAGCTGTTGTAAGAGTTTTGTCAGAACCTGTGGCCTGTATCATACCTGCTATACCACAGATAGCACCACTTAAAAACATAGTTCTAAGTGTTATACGTCTAACATTCATACCTGCGTATCGTGCTGTTTCGTGACTTTCACCTACAACACTTATTTCATATCCCTGTTTTGTATATTTTAAGTATATGAAAACAACTATTGTAAGAATTATTGCAACTATCCAACCTATGTGAACACCGAAAACTCTATCAAGCATAGCATTCTTTGAAAATGTTGCTATTTTTGAATATCCCTGTGAAGCTGGGTCCATCCAAGGGCCGTCACGAAGATATGAAACAACGTGAAGTGCTATATAGTTTAACATAAGTGTGAAAAGAGTTTCGTTTGTGTCAAACTTAGACTTAAAAAATGCTGGTATAAGTCCCCATAAACCACCACCAATAATACCTGCTATAAACATAATAAATATAAGAAGTGTGTGGTTTAATGTATCGTGGAAAAGGGCAAAGTATGAGGCGAATATAGCACCCATTATAATCTGACCTTCTGCACCGATATTCCAAAACTTCATCTTAAATGCAAGTGTTACTCCCAAAGATGTTATGAGTAACGGTACCATTATTTTTACTGTACCCTGAAATGCTAAGGCACTTCTAAAAGCACCTGCAACTATTGTTGCATATACCTTAAAAGGATTTTCGCCTATAAAGAGTATGAAAATACCTCCGGCAATAATAGCTAGAATAAATGCCATAAGTCTTAATAATATAACATTTTTCCCAGACATTTCAGCTTTTTTTACTATACGAGCAAAAGGTTCTTTTGAACTCTGTACTGCCTGATTACTCATTTTCTTGCTCCTCTCCTATTTTTCCTCCTGTCATAAGTATACCTAACTCCTCTTTTGTAGTAGTCTTTGTATCTACAATACCTGTTATTTTACCCTGACAGAGAACCATAATTCTATCTGAAAGCTCTAGAAGAACGTCTAAGTCCTCGCCTATGAATATAACTGCAACGCCTTTTTCCTTCTGCTCATTTAAAAGGTCGTAAACTGTGTATGATGAGTTAATATCAAGACCCCTTACAGCATAAGCTGTTATAAGTATGTTAGGGCTTGACTCTATCTCTCTACCGAGAAGAACTTTCTGAACATTACCACCTGACATAAGTCTTACCGGTGTGTCTATGCTAGGTGTAACAATTTTAAGCTTGTCTTTAAGTTTTTTAGCAAGGTCTTTAGCCGGTTTTCTATCTACAAATATGCCTTTTTTATTTTTGTAGGATTTTAAAAGCATATTGTCAACCATACCCATTGAGGCAACAAGACCCATACCAAGTCTGTCCTCTGGAACGAAGCTCATACTTATACCAAGGTCAATTATATCTGCCGGACTTTTTCCCACTATATTTTCCTTGTTGTAAAGTATTGCGCCTTTTTTTGCCGGCATAAGTCCTGCTATAGTTTCGCAAAGCTCTTTTTGTCCACTTCCGGCAATACCTGCAACACCAAGTATTTCACTTGTATTTATATCGAAAGAAATATCATCAAGAGCAACAGTACCATCACTTTTCATAACAGTAAGGTCTACAATTTTAAGTATTTTCTTCTTATTATCCATATCTTTTCTTTCGATTTCAAGACTAACTGGTCGACCTACCATAAGCTCTGTAAGTTGTTTTTCGTTAGTTTCCTTTGTGTTTACTGTTTCAATACTCTTTCCTTTTCTGAGTATTGTAACTCTATCACTTATAGATAAAACTTCGTTTAACTTATGAGTGATGATTATAATAGCACAGCCTTGTTCTTTCATCTTTCTTAAAAGGTTGAAAAGTTTTTCTGTTTCCTGTGGTGTTAAAACAGCAGTAGGCTCATCAAGTATAAGGATTTTTGCCCCTCTGTATATAACTTTAAGTATTTCAACTGTCTGTTTCTCGCTTACAGACATATTGTATATTTTTTTGTCTGGGTCTATTTCAAGACCAAGATTTTTACTTATATTTCTTATTTCCTCTTTTATAGCCTTAGGTTTTTTCTTTTCATTTTTTGAACCAAGAATAATATTATCTCCTGCACTAAAAACATCTACAAGTTTGAAATGCTGGTGTATCATACCGATACCTAAATTCATAGAGTCTACTGGAGAGTTTATGTTTACTTCCTCGCCACCTATAAATATACTACCTTTGTCTGGGTGGTAAATACCTGAAAGCATATTCATAAGAGTTGTTTTACCTGAACCGTTTTCGCCTAAAAGTGCCAATATTTCGCCATACTTAACTGTAAGCTCTATATTGTCGTTGGCAACAACACTTCCAAAGGTCTTTGTTATACCTTTACACTCAATGGCATACTTAACTGCCTTTTCATTAGCCATAATGTCACCTCAAAATATTTTACTTTAAAAAGGTGGTCTAAAAGACCACCCCCATTAAATACATTAAATTATTTTTCAACAATATTTTTGAAATACCAGTTTATTCCACTTGTAATTGTTTCTTCATCAAGACCTTTACCGTCTGGGTCTATAATATCGCCTGTGTTTGTTTCAATAGGGCCTGTGAATACGTCCCATTCACCTGACTCAATTCTAGCTCTTTCTTCTGCAATTTTTTCTGCTGTACCTTCTGCACAGAAATCAGCTAAAGGTGCTATGTCAACAAGACCTTCGTTAAGTCCACCGTAGTAGTCCTCGCCTGTCCATTCACCATCTATTATATCCTGTACAGCTTCTGTGTAGTATGCTCCCCAATTCCATACTGTTGATGTAAGTGTAGCTTTTGGAGCATCTTTTGACATATCTGAGTTGTAACCTACACCGTAAACTCCTGCTGTTTCAGCTGCAAGCTGTGGGTTTGGAGTGTCACAATGCTGTCCGATAACGTCACAACCCTCTGCAATAAGAGCGTCAGCAGCCTGTTTTTCGCCTTCTGGGTCAAACCAGCTGTTAGTTGTTTTTATATAAACTTCTGCTTCTGGGTTTACAGCGTATACACCCATAGCAAATGCGTTAGCACCACCTGTAACCTCTGAGTTATCTTTACCCCAAGCACCAACGTATCCTACTTTGTTTGTTTCTGTTTTTAAACCTGCTGCAATACCTGTAAGGTATCTTGATTGATAAATTCTTCCGAAGTAATTATTAAAGTTCTTTCCGTTTGATTTATAGCCTGTACCGTGTGAGAATATAACATCTGGATATTCCTCAGCTAAAAGTTCGCAAGTGTCCATATATCCCCAGCTAGTGGCAAATATTACGTTACAACCTTCTTCTATACATTCAAGTATAGCTGTTTCTATTGAAGTTGGGTCAGAGTCTGAAACGTCATTTTTTCTTACAATCTGACTGTCGCTAAGACCAAGTGCTTTTTGCATTTCAACAATACCTTGGTCGTGAGTATAAGTATATCCTGAACCCTCAGCTGGATTTGAAATGTGGATAACACCGATTTTTATTTCTTCCTTAGGTATAGCAGGCATAACCCCTTTAGTTTCACTTACCTGAGATTCTGTGCTAACATTATTTCCTGAATTGTCACTTGTGGAACTTCCGCAGCCTACAAGAGCACCAACTGTCATTGTAAGTGCAAGAGCGATACTTAAAAACTTCTTCATAATTTTCCTCCTTAAAATATCAACATTTTTTGTGCAGGTTTTAACCCTTTAAAA
>JADIMX010000139.1 GCA_017694425.1 Candidatus Fimicola merdigallinarum | reverse complement strand
ATATGCAAGGTATTATGGAATTAGTTTTTGTCGTTATTTGCATAAAAATTTATAAATAAATATTGATAAAAATTAGAAAAATAAAAACTAAAGAAAGGTGGTTTTTATTTAATGGAATCATACGATTTTTTAATGCTTATTGCGATAATACTTTTATCTACAAAGGTATTCGGTATTTTATCCGAAAAGGTTCATATGCCACAGGTTGTAGGAGCCTTATTAGTAGGAATTATATTAGGGTCTAGTTTTTTAAATATATTAAAGGAAACAGATTTTCTTGTAAAAACTGCTGAAATAGGAGTTATATTACTTATGTATTTAGCCGGTCTTGACACAGATATTGATGAGCTTAAAAGTACGGGAAAAGCATCTTCTTTAATAGCACTTATTGGCTGTTTAATTCCTTTAGTTTTCGGTAGTCTTACTTACAATTTATTTTTTAGAAACAGCCTATTTTTAGAAAGTTTATTTATTGGTGTAATACTTACTGCCACATCTGTAAGTATTACAGTTGAAACCCTTAGAGAAATGGGGAAATTAAAAGGGAGTGTTGGCACAACAATACTTGGCTCTGCCATAATAGATGATATTTTAGGTATAATACTGCTTACCCTAATTACGAGTTTAGGTGATAGTGATGTAAGCATTATTTTTGTCCTTTTTAAAATATTACTTTTCTTTGTATTCGTTCTTATTTCCGGTTTTATAGTCCATAAAATTTTTATGATTATGGAGAGAAGGTATGGAAAAAGACGACGCATTGTAATATACGGTATAGCCTTTTGTCTTTTTATGTCCTACTGTGCCGAGGAGATTTTTGGGGTTGCAGATATTACAGGGGCGTACTTTGCCGGATTAATACTTTGCAATGTTTATGACGTTAAGTCCTATATTGCCTCTAAGGTTAATGTAATATCCTATGCATTTTTCACACCTATATTTTTTGCTAGTATAGGTTTAAAAACTGTATTGACGGGTATGACTTCTAATTTAATATTATTCTCTTTACTTCTTCTTGTGGTGGCTATATTAACGAAAGTAATTGGTTGTGGTTTAGGTGCGTTTTTGTGTGGTTTCAATAAAAATGATGCCTTATCCATTGGTATAGGTATGGTTTCAAGGGGAGAGGTGGCTTTAATTGTTGCTCAAAAAGGCTCTCAGGTAGGGCTTATAGATAGTAGTATGTTTCCGGCTATTGTATTTGTGGTTATCGTGACAACTCTTATAACACCTATACTTTTAAAAATTGTTATGGGGCGTAGGATTAATGCATAAATTTAAGATGTATTCAAATTTCTATTGCATAAAATGGCTTGTAGTGGTATACTAAATATGTATTATATAGAAGTCGGATTTAAGAGTGGGTTTTCGCCCACTCTTAAATTTTGTAATAAAATATTTTTTGGATAGGTGATAAAATGGCAAAAGCAAGTAATTCGGAGAAAAAAGTTGAAGCTTTACTTACTCCTATTTTAGAGGAGAAGAATTTTGAACTTGTGGATATTGAGTTTGTAAAAGAAGGTCCTAACTGGTACCTTAGAATTTACATTGATAAAGAGGGTGGCATTACTATTGACGACTGTGAATATGTAAGTCGTGCACTTGATGTTAAACTTGAGGAGAATGACCCTATTGAGCAGGCTTATATACTTGAGGTAAGCTCTCCAGGTCTTGACAGACCTTTAAAGAAAGAAAGCGACTTTGAAAAGTATGCCGGAGAGATAGTTGACATTAAACTTTACAAAGCCTTTGAGGGTTCTAAAGAATATCAGGGAGCTTTAAAAGGTCTTTTGGATAACGTAGTTACAATAGTAGATGAAAACGAAAAAGAAATAAGTTTTGATAGAAAAGATATTGCTAGCATACGTCTTGCAGTTATTTTTTAATTAATAAATAGGATTTATTAGAATGGAGGAATTTGAAAAATGGATAATACAGAATTTATTGATGCTTTAAATCAAATAGAGAAAGAAAAAGGTATTAATAAGGAAATTATATTTGAAGCTATAGAAACTTCACTCGTTTCAGCTTGTAAAAAGAACTTCGGCACAAGCCAGAACATTAAAGTTGTAATAAACAGAGATACTGGTAATGTTGCTGTATATGCTCAGAAAGAAGTTGTTGAGGAAGTTTTAGACCCAATGCTTGAAATATCTCTTGAGGAGGCTAAAGAGAGAAATCCATACTTTACAGTTGGTGATGTTATAGATATTGAGGTTACTCCAAGAAACTTCGGAAGAATTTCGGCACAGACAGCTAAACAGGTTGTTGTTCAGAAGTTCAGAGAGGCTGAAAGAGAAATACTTTTCAATCAGTATATAACAAAGGAAAAAGAAGTTGTTACAGGTATTGTTCAGCGTAAAGAAAAAAGAAATGTTATTGTACAGCTTGGAAAAATTGATGCAATTCTTTCTCCAAATGAGCAGATTGCCGGAGAAGAATACAATTTTATGGATAGAATAAAAGTATACGTTCTTGAAGTTAAACAGACTACAAAAGGACCTCAGATTTACGTTTCAAGAACACACCCTGAGCTTGTAAAAAGACTTTTCGAACAGGAAGTGCCAGAGGTTCACGATGGAACAGTTGAGATTAAAAGCATTGCTCGTGAGGCCGGCTCAAGAACAAAAATCGCTGTTTATTCAAAAGATGAAAATGTTGACGCAGTTGGCTCTTGTGTAGGTCCAAACGGCTCTAGAGTAAATGTTATTGTTAATGAGCTTAAAGGCGAAAAAATCGACATTATCAACTGGAGTGAAGACCCTAAAGAATTTATCGCTGCTGCATTAAGTCCATCTAAAGTTCTTGCAGTTTCTATAAATGAGGAGGAGCAGAGTGCTAAGATTGTTGTTCCTAACCATCAGCTTTCACTTGCTATCGGTAAAGAGGGACAGAACGCAAGACTTTCAGCTAAACTTACAGGCTGGAGAGTTGACATAAAGAGCGAAACTCAGGCTCAGGAAACAAACTTTATAACAGAAGATGAGCTTTTAAATGATGACGTAGAGCTTGTTTCAGATACTGAGGAAGTTTTAGAAGATAAATTTGAAGATATATTATCAGACGAGGAATAATATTAGGGAGGCGTTTTTATGAAACAGAGAAAAATCCCTTTAAGAAAATGCACAGGCTGTCAGGAAATGAAAAATAAAAAAGAGCTTGTGAGAATTGTAAGAAATGAAGAAGGAGAGTTCTCCGTTGACTTTACAGGCAAAAAAGCAGGTAGAGGTGCTTATGTCTGTCCTAACGAAGAATGTCTTTTAAAAGCACATAAGTCAAAAGGTCTTGAAAGGTCATTTAAATCTGCTGTGCCTGCTGAGGTTTATGAGGAGCTTAAAAGCCAGCTCGTAAAAGAGAGGGATAAAGCAGATGAATAAGCTACTTAATCTTTTAGGCCTTTGTATGAGAGCAGGAAAAGTTGTTTCAGGTGAGCAGGGGGTAGAGATAGCTGTAAAAGGAAAAAAAGCGTTTCTCGTTATAATATCCTCTGATGCGTCAAAAAATACAATGAAAAAGTTTAAAAATTCCTGCGAATACTATAATGTGCCTTATATAGTAATTTCTGATAAATATACATTAGGTTCTGCTATTGGTAAAGATAACAGGGCTGTTATAGGAATAACTGAGGAGGGCTTTGCTTTAAAATTAAAGGAGCTTTCTGAAACTTGTGATAATTAATTTGATATAAATTTTTTGGAGGTGGAGCTTTTGTCAAAGACACGTATACACGAATTAGCAAAACAGTTAAATATAAATAGTAAAGAGCTTATGGAAAAGCTTAACGAATTTGGAATTGAGGCTCATAGCCATATGAGTACATTAAGTGATGAAGATGCAGAATTAATAATGGAATATTACACATCTGAGGATACTACATCAGAAGATACATCAGATGATATTGCAGTTGTTTATATAGGTGACAGCATAACAGTTAAAGAGCTTGCAGAAAAACTTGATATGAGTGGAACAGAGCTTGTAAAAAGCCTTATGAAAAAAGGTATTATGGCAGGTATAAACCAGTCTATCGATTTTGATACAGCTGTAAAAATAGGTGAAGATTTTGATATTATAATCGAAAAAGAGCCTGAGAAAGATATTATGGAAGAAACTTTCAAAGATGAGCCGGATAACGAGGAAGATTTAGTTGAAAGACCTCCAGTAGTTGTTGTTATGGGTCACGTTGACCACGGTAAAACATCACTTCTTGACTCTATAAGACACAGTAGTGTAACTTCAACAGAGGCCGGTGGTATTACACAGCATATCGGTGCTTACACAGTACAGATTGACGGAAAACCTATTACATTCCTTGATACACCAGGACACGAGGCTTTCACAGCTATGCGTATGAGAGGTGCACAGGTAACAGATATTGCTATCCTCGTAGTTGCTGCTGATGACGGTGTTATGCCACAGACAATAGAGGCTATTAACCACGCAAAAGCTGCCGGAGTTGAAATAATCGTTGCTATAAACAAAATAGATAAAGAGGCTGCAAATCCTGACAGAGTAAAACAGGAACTTGTAGAATATGGTCTTTTAGCTGAGGACTGGGGTGGAGAAACTATCTGTGTACCTGTTTCAGCAGTAAAGAAAACAGGTATAGACCAGCTTCTTGAAATGATTATCCTTACAGCTGAAATGAAAGAGCTTAAAGCTAATCCTAACAAAAAAGCTAGAGGTGTTATTATAGAGGCTCAGCTTGATAAAGGTAGAGGTCCAGTTGCTACAGTTCTTGTACAGAGCGGTACTCTTAAAGTAGGTGACCCTATTGTTGCTGGTAGTGCTTACGGTAAAATAAGAGCTATGACAGACGATAAGGGTAGACGTGTTAAAAAAGCAGGTCCTTCAACACCGGTTGAGATACTCGGTCTTTCAGAAGTGCCATCAGCAGGTGACGGATTCTATGTTGCTGAAAGCGATAAACAGGCAAGACAGGTGGCTGAGTCTATAATCGCTAAAAATAGAATGGATATGATTAAGAGTACACCGCAGAAAGTTTCTCTTGACGACCTCTTTACACAGATACAGTCAGGTAACGTGAAAGAGCTTAACATAGTAGTTAAGGCTGACGTTCACGGTTCTGTTGAGGCTGTAAAACAGAGTCTTGAAAGACTTTCTAATGACGAAGTAAGAGTAAGAATAATCCACGGTGGTGTTGGTGCTATTACAGAGTCTGACGTAATGCTTGCATCAGCATCAAATGCTATCATAATAGGTTTCAACGTAAGACCAGAGCCAGCAGCTAAAACATTTGCTGACGAGGAAAAAGTAGACCTTCGTCTTTACAGAGTAATCTATAATGCTATCGAAGACGTTTCAAACGCTATGAAGGGAATGCTTGACCCTGTATTCGAGGAAAAAGTTATCGGACACGCAGAAGTTCGTCAGCTTTTCAAAGCATCAGGTGTTGGTACTATCGCAGGTAGCTACGTTCTTGACGGTAAATTCGTTCGTAACTGCAAAGTAAGAGTTACTCGTGAGGGCGAAAAGATTTACGAAGGCGAGCTTGAAAGTCTTAAGAGATTTAAAGATGACGTTAAAGAGGTTAACGCAGGTTACGAATGTGGTCTTGTTATGAAGAAATTCAACGACCTTAAAGAGCTTGATATTGTTGAAGCATATATTATGGTGGAAGTTCCAAGATAAAAAATAAATCATAGCAGGTGAAAATATATGAAAAACAATAACAGAATGACAAGAATTAATGACGAAATATTAAAAGAGGTTGCACAGATTTTAAGAGGCGAGCTTAAAGACCCTAGAGTTGGAGTTATGACAAGTGTTCTTAGAGTAGACACTACGCCTGACCTTAAATACTGTAAAGTATACGTTTCTGTATTGGGAAATGACGAGGAAAAACAGGGAGTTATGAAAGGCCTTAAAAATGCAACTGGCTTTATAAGACGACTTCTTGCTCAGAGAGTAAACTTAAGAAATACTCCTGAACTTATATTTAAACTTGACGATTCTGTGGAGTATAGTATAAGAATGTCAAAACTTATTGATGAAATAAGTAAAGGTAGTGCAAATTCTACTGGAGATGATGAAAATGAATAACAGTATTGATGAAATAAGAAGTCTTATTGACTCTGTGGATAATATTGTTATTGCAGGACACACAAACCCTGACGGCGACGCTGTCGGGGCTGTTCTTGCATTTTCCACAGCTTTAAAAGAAAAGAATAAAAATGTATACGTTCTTCTTGAGGAATATGCAGAAAAATACAACTGTATACCTAATAAAGAGCTTATATATAAAGGTGATTACAAGGATATAAAGGCTGACCTTTTCATATCATTAGACTGTGGCGACATAGATAGATTAGGCGAGGCAAAGCCTTTATTTGAAAGTATGAATAGTATAAACATTGACCATCACATAAGTAATACATATTTTGGCAAATTAAACTATGTAAATTGTGATGCGTCATCAACATCTGAAATAGTTTTCGGTATAATTTCTGGCTGGTGTGATATGAATAAGGATATATCAGCTTGTCTTTATGCAGGCCTTGTAAATGACACAGGTGGCTTTAGACATACAAGCACAACTCCTTTAACAATGAGTATTGCATCACAGCTTATAGCTTATCCTTTCGATTTCTCAGGGATATATAACAGCATATACCATAGTCACACATTTGTAGAAACAAAGCTTATGGGCGAAGCTTTGATGAATTCTGAGCTTATTTGTGACGGTAAATTTGCAATATCTTATATATCACTTGAAACTATAAAGAAATATGGTGGTACACCGAAAGATGTTGACGGTGTTTCCGAATATTTAAAGAATATAACAGGAACTAAGGTTTCTGCATTTTTATATGAAAAAGGCGAAAATCAGGTTAAAGCCAGTCTTAGAAGTGAAGACGGTTTTGACGTTTCAGCACTTGTTTCTAAATTCGGTGGCGGTGGACACAAAAAGGCTAGTGGTTGCACTTTAGAATCTAGCCTTGAAGATGCTGTTACTACTATGAAAAATGCAGTTATAAGTAGTTTTTTTGAAAAAGGAGAGTAAACCTTGGACGGAGTAATTAATATTTATAAAGAAAAAGGTTTTACATCTCACGACGTTGTGGCAGTTGTGAGAAAGACAATAAATCAGAAGAAAGTCGGGCATACGGGAACCCTTGACCCAGATGCTGAGGGTGTTTTGCCTATATGCTTGGGAAAAGGTACAAAACTTGCAGACTATATTATGGCAGATAAAAAAGGCTATCGTGCCGAGATTACTTTAGGCGTTACAACCACAACAGAGGATTCTTCAGGTGAGGTTTTGGAAGTTAAGCCTGTGGATTTTGACGAGGAAAAAATTACAGAGGTTGTAAACTCCTTTGTAGGTGAGTGTGAGCAGATTCCACCAATGTATTCTGCTATAAAGGTTAACGGTAAAAAGTTGTATGAGCTTGCAAGAGAAGGCAAGGAGATAGAACGCAAGTCAAGAAAAATAACTATATATGATATTAAAATAGTTGAGTTTTTGCCACCTAATAAAATAGTTATAGATGTTTGCTGTTCTAAAGGTACTTATATAAGAACTCTCTCATCAGATATAGGTAAAAAATTAGGCTGTGGTGCTAATATGTCGGGCTTACTAAGAACAATGTCAGGTAGATTTACTCTTGATACTGCCGTTAAATTAGATGAGCTTAAAAATATTGTTGAAAATGGCAATATTGATGATATACTTATAAATATAGATGATGTCTTATGCGATTATAAAAAAATAAGTATATCTCCAAAGGGTACTAAACTTTTACACAATGGCGGTAAAATATATGAGTACTTCTTTGATAAAAAATATGATTTAAAGCAGAATGAAAATGTCCTTGTATACGATTATCAAGGGGTTTTTATAGGAATTTTTCAGTATTCCTACGATAAACAAAAAGAGATGTACTGTGTAAAGCCTGTAAAGATATTGTTGTAAAACCTTAAAATAGGAGTAGTTAATAAAATGGAACATATTACAGATGTAAATATTGAGCAGAACGTTCCGACTGTCGTTACGATAGGCAATTTTGACGGTATGCATATGGGACATAGAGCTCTTATAAGCCTTACAAAAGAATTTGCAAGAGAGGAAAATTTAAAAAGTGTCGTTTTTACATTTAATCCTCACCCTATGTTTTTATTTAACAATAAAGCACATAAAGCCCTTATTATGTCACCTTTTGAGAAGAAACATATAATGGAAACCTTAGAGGTTGATTGCTATATAGAATACCCGTTTAATATGGAGTTTGCCTCTATGGAGCCGGAAAAGTTTGCAAAGGAAATTATATTTGAAAAATTAAATTGCAAAGTTCTTATAGTAGGCGAAAATTATAGATTTGGTAAAAAACAAAGTGGTGACTATGAGCTTTTAAAAGAGCTTGGAGAGAAAAAAGGTGTTAAGGTAATATATGTGCCTTCTGTTCTTTATGACGGCGAGAGGGTAAGCTCAACAAGAGTTAGAAATTGCCTTATAAATAAAGATATTGACCTTGCAAACACACTTTTGACAGTACCTTATTTTGTAATGGGCGAAGTTATAGAAGGTAAAAAGTTGGGAAGAACCATAGGTTTTCCTACTGCAAATATAAAAGCTGATAACGAAAAATTATTCCCACCAAACGGTGTTTATGCAACAAAAACTATTTACAATGGTAAGATTTATAGTGGTGTCACTAATATAGGTATAAATCCTACTGTAAATGGGCAGTTTAAAGTAATAGAAACATATCTTTTTGATTTTAATGAAATGGTATACGGTGAAACGCTTAAAACTTATTTCTTCAAATGGATAAGAGATGAGCAGAAATTCCCTAGTGTTTCCGAACTTACTAATCGAATGAAAATAGATAAAGAAATGTCTAAAAACTATTTTGATAGCCAAGAATTTGATAAATGGCGTAAATTATATTAAAAAACTATTGTAAAACATATATTTATGTGTTACACTTTAATAGCTGTTTGAACCCAGACCAGGAATGTGGAATCTCCAACCAATGCTTAGTCTTGGGGGATAGCAAAGAAATATTTATTTTTTTAGGAGGATTTAAAAATGGCTACAATTAACAAACAGGAAATTATCGCTAAATACGGTAGAACACCATCTGACACAGGTTCACCAGAGGTTCAGGTTGCTCTTTTAACAGCAAGAATTGAACTTCTTACAGACCACTTAAAAACACACAAAAAAGACCACCACTCAAGAAGAGGTCTTTTAAAAATGGTTGGTCAGAGAAGAGGTTTATTAAACTACATTAAAGCTAATGATATCACAAAATATCGTGAACTTATCGCTGATTTAGGTTTAAGAAAGTAATTAATAGACAAGCTAATAGAGAGGATTTTTTCCTCTCTATTTTTTAAAGAAAGAAAGTTTACACTATAGATTTCCAGCTTTGTATATATATTATTATGTGTGTAAAGCTGAATATCTATGGTGTATTGTCATTTAAAAAGGATTTGCTTGTCATAAAAAAGGAGAATTGCTATGGAAAAGAAATATAGAAGTTATTCTATGGACCTTGCAGGTCGTACTCTTACTGCTGAAATAGGTAGAGTAGCTGAGCTTGCAAACGGTGCAGTTATATTACGTTACGGTGATACAGTTGTTCTTTGTACAGCAACTGCATCAGAAAAACCAAGAGCTGGGATTGACTTTTTCCCATTAAGTATTGATTATGAAGAAAGATTATACTCTGTTGGTAAAATCCCTGGTGGATTTATAAAGAGAGAGGGTAGACCAAGCGAAAAGGCTATACTTACATCAAGATGTATCGATAGACCTATCCGTCCTCTTTTCCCTAAAGATTACAGAAATGACGTTTCTATTGTTGCTACTGTACTTTCAGTTGACCAAGATTGTTCACCTGAGGTTGCAGCTATGATTGGTGCGTCAATAGCTCTTTGTATATCAGATATTCCATTTACAGATGCTGTAGGTTCTGTAAACGTAGGTCTTGTTGACGGTAAACTTATTATAAACCCTAATGCAGAGGAGAAACTTGTTTCTGACCTTTCACTTACTGTTTCTTCAACTAAAGATAAAGTAATGATGATTGAGGCTGGGGCAAATGAAATTCCTGACGACCTTATGATGGAAGCTATTAGATTTGCTCACGAAACAAACGTTAAAATTGTTGAGTTTACTGAGGAAATCGTTGCTAAAGAGGGTAAAGAGAAAAAACCTTACGAGGAACACGTTCTCCCTGAAGATATGTACAAAAAAATCACTGAGTACATTACTGATGAACGTATGAAAGAAGCTGTATTCACAGATATGAAACAGGAAAGAGATGAGAAGATAAGCCAGATTACTGAGGAAGTAATCGAGAAATTCTCAGAGGAATACGCTCATTTATATGAAGATACAGAGGATACTTTTGAAGGTATCGTTGGGGAAATCATCTATAAATTTGAAAAACTTACTGTAAGACATATGATTTTAAGAGAGCATAAACGTCCTGACGGTAGAGCTATCGAGGAAATCAGACCTCTTTCAGCTGAGATAGATGTATTACCAAGAACTCACGGTTCTGCACTTTTCTCAAGAGGTCAGACACAGGCTTTAACTGTGACAACTCTCGGTGCATTATCAGAAATTCAGAAACTTGACGGTCTTGATACAACAGAAGTTGCTAAGAGATATATTCACCACTATAACTTCCCAGGTTACTCAGTAGGTGAGGCGAAAGCGTCAAGAGGTCCAGGTAGACGTGAAATCGGTCACGGTGCTTTAGGCGAAAGAGCACTTCTTCCTGTAATACCAAGTGAGGAGGAATTCCCATACGCAATAAGACTTGTTTCTGATATTATGAGCTCAAATGGTTCAACTTCACAGGCTAGTATCTGTGGTTCAACACTTTCTCTTATGGCTGCTGGTGTTCCTATTAAACGCCCAGTTGCCGGTATATCAGTAGGTCTTGTTACTGGTGATGATGATGAGGACTTTATCGAAATAACAGATATTCAGGGTATAGAGGACTTCTTCGGAGATATGGACTTTAAGGTTGCTGGTACACATAAAGGTATTACAGCAATTCAGATGGATATGAAGATTAAAGGTCTTACATTCCCTATGATAGAACAGGCACTTGCACAGACAGGTAGAGCGAGAGCTTATATTCTTGACGAGGTTATGGCTAAATGTATCGCTGAGCCAAGAAAAGAGCTTTCAAAATATGCTCCTAAGATTGCTTCAATGCAGATTGAAGTTGATAAAATTGCTGAGGTTATCGGTGCAAGAGGTAAAACAATTAAGAAGATTATTGAAGAATCAGGCTGTGAAATTGATACACAGGACGACGGAAAGATTTATATCAAAGGTATCGAGGCAGAGGGTATTCAGCGTGCTATCGATATGATTTCTGCAATCGTTATGGAGCCTGAAGTTGGTAAAATATATAGAGGTAAAGTAACAAGAATAATGAACTTCGGTGCTTTTGTTGAGATAGCTCCAGGTAAAGAGGGTCTTGTTCATATTTCAAAACTTTCAAGCAAACGTGTTGCAAATGTTGAGGACGTTGTAAAGGTTGATGATGAGGTAACTGTAAAACTCCTTGAAATAGATGCACAGGGCAGACTTAACCTTTCTATAAAAGATGCTATGGAAAATACAGAAACATCTGAAAATGAATAATTAATAAAAAACTTAGGGTTATATAGCTTAAGGCTGTATGACCCTATTTTTGTATAATTAAGTTTATTAAATATCTTGAAATAGCTGTAATAGGAAGATTTTAATATTTAAATAAAAGGTATTATTTAATTAAAATTAATTATTTTCTCAATCACAGTTCTGTTA
>JADIMX010000138.1 GCA_017694425.1 Candidatus Fimicola merdigallinarum | reverse complement strand
CTACCAGCTGTAGTTGTTCCTCCTGTGTCTTTTGTCGTTCCCACATCACTTTTTAAGATTTCCATACTTTCCTTTAATATGGTATTGCTATCATCTAAAGACTTTACTTTACTATCCAAAATATCCATATTACCGTTAAAGTCCTCTATATCGTAAAAATCCTCCGGCTCTGGCTTTTTAAGTCTGAAATTCTCCGTATAATTAGCCATTTACAAAACCTCCTCTCGCAAATATCTATGCGTATATTCCAAATTTCCTACCGTCTTTTCCATCTTATCAAACATTTATAATCTCCTTTCGGTTGTTTTATCCATCTTGTCACTCGTTATAAATCCCCCCTTTATTCTTAAATAGAATATAAGGTATTTAAAGTCCAAAAAAGTCCATAGTTCACCATATAGTTAAATTCTTCTGTTATAGAGCCTTTTTCTATAGTAAAACCTCCTCTCGCAAACATCTATGCGTATATTTCCCTAGTGTACTATGTTTATATCTAAAACTTATATGCTGGTTATATCTTAAACTGACCTCAAGTATCATATTTGCAGGCAACATTCGTCTTACTGTCTTTTCTACCTCATCAAACATTCTCTTAACTGTAAGCTCTATCAATATTTTCAACCTATACTCATCGTTAAAAAGGGTTACTTCATATCCATTTCCACAAAGGTTATCCAAAACATTTAAAAGTGCCTTATATGTATAAGGTAAATCCTCATTAATGCGTGATTTTATCCTAAATCTTCTAACCTCTAAGGTATCCGTTCCTTTCGGCTGTATATTCAATATTTTCTCCCATCTTTTACAGCCATTATCCGTAAGGGTTTCTATAAACTGGTCAAGGAAAACTTTATTTGACCAACTCCAGCAATCCGTAAGCATTTCATTTTCAACTCTTGATATTTCCTTAAATTCTTTATAATCCTTAACAATTGGAGGCTGATAAACACTTATATCCACGTTTTTAACCACTTACAGACCCCCTTTTAACAATAGCATTTTTATCTAACACAAGATTTTCCTCTTTACCATTTAGAGCTGTACGGCTTATATCTGTAATTCCATCAATATCAAGCAGTCTACTTTCAAGCTGGCTTATTCTAATGATAATATTTTCTGTATCTTGCCACTTACTGTTAAGCTCATTAAAATAGCTATCAATTATATTATTGACAGCATCTTTTATATCCTCAAAACTCCAACCTTCTGTATAAGTTATTTGAGTAGTTATATTTAAAGTTGTTTCTGTTACTCCTTCAACAGTTACAATATGTCCTATTGGTGCAATTCCCAGTCCTTTACCTTGATTTTGAACAGGGTCAATTATTGTCTGAACACTTTGTATAAGTTCATCTGTGGGAGCTGTATATTCACTTGATATAATAACAATTTTTACAGTCCCGCCACCATTCCATACAGGATATACTTTAACACCGCCAACACCTTGAATACTGTTTACTTTCATTTTATAATCTTCAATATTTCCCCCAAATGCTTGAGAATTAAAACTGTTTAAATAACGCTTTCTGAAACTTTCGGTATCTTCTTCATCTTCTCCAAAAACAAGTATTTCAGTAAGTTGTGCTGATGTAAGACCTTTTATATATTCAACAGGAATAAGCTGTCCTGTATATCCATTAGGTGAACTTCCAGCTGTTTCACAAACCATTTTATAAGTATTTTCAGATATAAGTTCTGTAACAGTATAATTATAAATATCTATGCTAAACCTTGAACCAATAGGAACAGGTATATTAAAAACACCTTTACCAACAGCAAATGTTGCACTATAAGGCTTAATTCCTCTTTCATTTGCTCTCATAATAAGGTACTCTCTGTCTGCTGTATCTGCGAAAGTCTGTTTAAGTATAAAATCAAGGTCAATATAAAGCTGTGCAATTTCAGCAACTGCGGGAGCTAATGCATCATATATGATAGAGCCTTCTCTTTTGTCAAAACTTGAAGGAACTTTATCAAGGGCATTTTTCAATATATTTTCAAATGTCATATTTTCAAACATTTAAACAGCCACCTCCTTTGACATTTCAATATTTCCAATTATTGAATGAACTGTAAAACTAACTGATACAATATGTTTTTTACTTGTATCAAATACAAAGTTATCAACAGAATTTATTCTGTCATCTTGAATTAATGCTTCTTTTATACGACTTTCAATAATAGGTAAAACTGTTGTTACAGGCTGACCGAAAATATCTTTAAGTTCAACACCATAATTTCTTGAATATATAACATTTTCATATCTTTCAGTTGAAAGTATTTTATATATAGATTGTTTTAAACCTTCTTTACCATCACACTTACCTATAACATAGCTATTTTCAATATCCATTTTGTGTTGTAAATTAGGCTGTATAATTGTTTTTATTGGATTTACACTAAGTCCTTCAGGTATCATAATGTCACCGCCCTATCCAAAACCATATATTTTTGCCCACCTTGCTGACGTAAAAGTATAACTTTTTCCCCTTCTTTAAGACTGTTATAAACAGTAATTTTATGTTTTATTTTCTCTTTGAATGATATTTTTGAAGGTGTACTTTCAGAAGTTTCTCCCATATCCCAAGTAGTAAATACTTGTTTAACAGAAGGGTCATCAAATGATATTTCTGTTTCATAATCAGTTAGACTTTCAGGTATAATCAAAAATTTCTCTGATAATATAAGTTTCTGGTCAATGAATATAGTAAGAGGTGATATACATTGAACAGTACCATAAAATATATCAGTAGGTTTTGAATTTTTTACAGCTTCAATAGCTGATTTTTTAATAATCTTTACAAAATCACTTGAATTAAGCAATATATTCCCCTCCCTTTAATTCAATATCCATAGTGTGTTCATTCTGTTTAAATGTGTGAGTGCATTTTTCAACAATAAGCCAATTATTAGCTATAATATCACCTAAATTTAAAAAGACAGGAACTTGACTTCCTGCCCTTACTCTTAAATCTCCCATTATTCCATTTATAGATAGAGAACGTGTTTTATTGTTATAAAGTTTTAAAAGTGATTCAGCCATCATCTGACCATTATCCCTGCTATCTATTTTCTCAAAGTATTGTAAAACTCCCCAGCGTTTTATTGTATGGTCACTTTTTGCTGTAAATACTTCCATTTTTTTAGTTTTATCATCTTCATAAAGAAGTTTTATTTTGTTGTATGTTTCACCGTCAATAGATGTTTCATAGTCAAAATCTTCTGCTATATTCTCATCAATTTTTATATTAACTCTCATATCACCTATATTTTTTAGTGATAGCTTTCCAAAATCATCATATAATACATACATTTCTTTTGTATTTAAAAGTGTTGTATCAAGTGCATTTTTAATAATATCAAACAAAGATGTGTTGTCCTCTATACAACTTGGTATAACATATTTTGTATCAGTTATATCACCTGTAAAGAGGCTGAAATCTCCTGCTATCATTTTTAAAAGCTGTGATGCTGTAATATTTTCATAAATATAAGTATCCTTATTTTTAAAATATCTTAACTGGTCATAGGCTTTTACTGATATAATACCGTCTTTTGTCCTTGATTTTTTAAATACAAAGCCTAAAAATACAGGTGTATCATCAACATAAAGTTCAACTCTGTTTCCCTCTTGAAAATTTATAATATTATCTTTTATTAATGAAAACTCAAGACTTCCTGCTGTGCCTTCTCTGTCTGTTGTCCATTTTATACCTTCCTCAACCAATGGAGCATATACTTTTCCTGTGTCAGGATTTTCAATTATTAATTTAATATTTAAAGTATTCAAAAAAATCACTCCTTAGGTATAACCAAAACTTGACCAACATAAATGAGGTTAGGGTTTGTTATTTGTGGATTTGCAGAGGCTATAAGTTTATATTTACTTCCATCACCATAATAATATTTTGCTAATGTCCAAAGTGTATCACCTTTTTTAACTGTGTAGCTTTCATTCTGTGGTGTTGGTGCTTGGGGACTTTCTACTCTTGTTTTTTCCTCTGTTGCTGTTCCGTCAGATGATATATTTATATCAGTTGTTGTAATAGGTGCATACTCTTTTAAATTTATACTTACAGTCAAATCAAAACCATTGTCAGCACTTTCTTTTATTGTGTAGTCTTCAAGGCTTACATATTCAAACTTTGTATCATATAAGCCTACACCGTTAGGCAACTCTCTGCTTACATAAAATTTAAAAGGCTTTTTACTAACCTTTAATCTTTTAAGCTCTTCAAGATAATACTTTTGATTTTTAAATCCGTTTTCATACATAGCAAAAGGATATTTAACAGCCGGTAAAAGTATATCAAAACTTATTTCAGTAAGACCTACACTTTTTAGGAAGTTATATTCTGTATCATTTATGAGTGTTACGGTTTTATTTTGGTTTTTAATTTTTATTTCAAGGCTTTGGGGAGTAACAGGTAGAAGTATATTATCTAAATAAAATCTGTATGCCATTTATTACACCCCCTCTGCCATTCCTTCAGCAGCCTCGCTTGTTTTTCTTACAATATGGTCAATAACTCCATCAATGTCCATACCGTTTTTAATATTGTTACTCATTCCTGACATATCAATATTTATACTTGGTGTAACATAACGCATTACAACATCTCTTTCAGCCATTTTTCTAAGGTATTCCATATTTTCATTTGTTGTTGCCACTTCATCAGCTATATCAGCTGTGTTATTTGCTATTGAACCTACTTTATCCGAAACATCTTCCGGAATATAAGGTGTACTTCCATATCCACTTGAGTCAAAAGGTATATCTTTTTCTCCTCCGCCAAAGAAATCACTTACTCTTTCTCCTATACCTGCACCTATATCATATCCTTTAGAAAATGCATAACTATAATCTGTATAGTCTTTCTTTTTAACATATTCTTTCCACCCTGATTCATCTTTTATTTGTTTAACAGTATTCCTAATCCCTTCAAGGTAATTATCTACTCCAGAAGTAATATCAACTTGTACTCCCGGAATTTTATTTATTAAATCTTCAATACCTCTTATCATATTTTGAATATATCCTATTACAGTTTGTGTCATATCCAAAAATAAAATCTTAACAGCTGCAACAGGGTCATTAAGAAAATTACCTATAAAGTTTGCAAAGTCTGCAAATATATTCCATAACAATACTATTTTATTACCAATAAAAGATGACATTACACTAAAAGTACCCATAATTATTCCTGTTGCTGAAACAGATGAGTTAGTAAATTTATTATAGGCGGCAACAGCTGCAAATATAATACTTATCAAAGCTATAATTGAAATAATGACTATTCCAATCGGATTAAGAGCCATAACAGCATTTAAAGCTGCCTGTGCAACTTGAAAAACTTTTGTTGCCGCTGCTGCACCATGAGCAAAAGCTGCATAAACTACAAAAGATGCTGCTACCCCCAATACTATTGGTGCTATCCAAGACATATTATTAGCTATCCAAGATATAACTATTAAGACTGGTTCTGAGGCTCGTAGTGCATAATTAGAAAATATATTCCAAACTTGCCCCCAAGTCATAGGCATACTATTAAATTGAGTATTTATTTCATCAGCTGCATAAAACATAGATTGTTTAATTATTTCGGCTGTAATCTTACCTTCAGAAGCAAGCTCTTTAATATTACTAGCATCAATATTCATTACCTCTTCTAAATATTTTTGAATATTTTGGACAATAGGTGCTGCATTATCAAGAACAGCATTCAATTCTTCACCTTGTAGTTTTCCAGCTGCCATTGATTGAGTAAGTTGCAACATTACAGAATTAACACCTTCTACAGAAGTTCCTGAATTTACAAAACTCTTATTAAGCAATTCAGCAAAAGCTATCAACTCATCATTTGAAGAAAATGCTTTTGAAGCTTGTATACCTAATTTAGCTATTGCATCAGCTGTTGTTGTATATGAAGCTCTTGCTCTATTTGCAGAGGACATTATTTTGTCTTGTAGTTCTTCAACAGAACCATCATCATCAACTATCATATTAAGTCTTGCAGTAGTATTTGAAAAATTATCTGAAAGATTTACAAGTGATTTAATCCCTTGTATTCCGATATAAGCTCCAGCTATACTTTGTATTTTACTTAAAAGGTTATCAGCTGAATTAACTCCATTTCTAATTTCATTATTATATTGTCTTTGACTGTTTGCAGCATTTCGTGTAGCTTGTTCTAATATTCCCATTTGAGACTGTGCAAGGTTAAGTTGTCTTCTTACACCATCAAACTGTCTAACATCAAAAGCTTGGTTATTGGCAACAGCTACACGTTCAGTAATATCAATAAGATTATTAACAGAACTGATTATATTTTGTATTGGTCTTGTCATTCTGTCTGTAAGACTAATTATTGCGTTAATAGATGCCATTTGATCACCTACTTCTTTTTTAATTTCTTTTCTTCCTCTTTTACTGCTTCAATTTTTTTATCAATACAAGCAATAATAAAGGCTTTTTCTTGTAT
>JADIMX010000137.1 GCA_017694425.1 Candidatus Fimicola merdigallinarum | reverse complement strand
AGATGTGTATAAGAGACAGATTTTCATCAATTATTTTTTCAAGTTTTTCTCTATCCGAACCATCGCCGACAATATACCATTTAAAATCTTTTACGCCCTTATCTATTAATTTTTTGCATATAACAGGTACTAAATCTAATCTTTTTGGACTAAACTCTATTCTTGAAGATGTTACTATATTAAACTTATATCTATTAAATTCGCTAGGATAAAACTCATCTGCTTTTATCTTCAATTCATTATCATCAAATATGTTGTAAACAGTTTCTACTTTTTCACTTAAATAAGGAAACTTCTCTTTAAATTTATTGCTCCAGTCATCAGAAACACAGGCTATTTTATCTATATATTTAAGTTTTTCTATCCAAGATGAACAATCTCCTGTAAACTCACTATGTATGAAAGCTACTGTCTTTTTTGCATTAGTTTTATACTTGCAAATATAGTAACATATAGGTGATTGTCTATATGCTACAGCTACATCACAGTCTATAATCGGCTGTTTAGAGAATATAAACTTTTCCCATAGTCCAAATTTTGCTAAAATCTTTTTAAATATACCAAAAAACAAAAGCTTTATCTTAGTTATTCCTGATGAATTTTTATAATCATTAATTCCTATATTCCAGCTTTTAGATTTCCGAACTAACGGAATTATGTTTATAGCTTTATCAAATGGCAACGGTTCACAACTATCAGGAAGATTTAGTATACTTACATTATGACCACGATTTACAAGCTCTTTAGATAGATTTTTTAAAGAAACCGTAATTCCTCCCATATCAAAGTCTGTTACAACAAATAAAATATTCATACGTTTACCTTCACTTTCATATATGCTGTTACCATTAACTTAGTAATAAACGGAAATTTAGAAAATGCTTTTAATATATACTTATCTCTTTTAGAAAGATTAGTTAATTGTATATCCTTTTTTAATTTAATTAAGTTATCAAAAGCAAATTTATAATCCTTATTAGATTTTATAATGTAGCTTACAGGCATATTTATTAAAAACATAAGTATTTTATATAAAAAATATTCTTTTGTAACATTAATACAAGATGTATAAGGTACATTTTCTAAGGAATAATGTCCATTATATAAGGCATCTATCATATTTTTTCCAAAGCCCGAGCTTGTTATACTTCCTTCACGCAACCTATAAAAATAACCTAAATAATCTGTTAAAACCACTTTATTAACTTTATTTGCAATTTTAACTAAGAATAAAAAATCTTCATTTAATATATTTTCGTCAAATAGTTGTGTTTCAAATAATTCTCTAATAAAAATCTTATTCCAAGCACTTTCTCTTAGAATTCTTTTGCATAACTGGTTATACATTTCTTCTCCCGTAAGTGTACACTCAATATTTTTTGTATTTATATCGCTTATATCATTTATATCTGATGTTATGTTCATACATACAATATCAGCATTTTTAATACCAGATATTTCAATTAAAAACTCATAAGGCTGACCTATAACCATATCATCACTATCAACAAATGATATATAGTCACTATTTGATATTAAAATACCTGTATTTCTTGATGAAGAAAGTCCACCATTCAGCTTATGTATAACGCAAAATCTATCATCTTCAAAGAGAATATCTTCACATATAACAGAAGAATTATCAGGTGTGCCATCATCAATTAATATAAACTCCATATCAGAATATGACTGATTCTTTAAACTATTTAAGCAACTATACAAATATTCTTCTACGTTATACACAGGAACAATAACTGAAATCGACTTAAATTTATCTTCCATTATTATTTAACCTTTCTTTAGCCACATCGTAAAGCTTTTGATAAAAATCATTTCTTTTATTTTCTATAATACTAATGTCATACTCTCTAACTTTTTTTATGTTACGATTTGATACCTCATAGTAAAAACTTTCATCACTAATCATTTTTTTAGCTATTTTATATAAACCGTCACTATCTTTAACCGGTGATAAACACTCTTTTTCTAATAATTCTCTATGAGCTGGTATATCACTTGCTATAACTGGTAATGCTCTACTCATAGCTTCTATAACAACTCTAGGAAGCCCCTCATTATATGACGGAAACAAGAAAATATCAGCATCTTCTAATTCTTTAATTACACCGTTATAATCTAACTTACCTGTAAAACGTATATGCTCAGTTAAGTTATTATTTTCAATAAATTTTCTATTACTATCAGCAAGCTCTCCTTCACCTACAAAAGTTAATTCTACATCTAAACCGTCATTTACAAGTTTAGAAATACATTCTATCGCTTCTTTATGCCCTTTAGCAAAGCCACCTACTGATACCGAAATATGTATAAATCGTATTTTTTTGTATTTATGTAGTTTTCTTATAGTCATTTCCTTTGGTATACTAATATTGGTATCCGTATAAAAACTTGTAAAATGATTAGCTTTCTTCAAGTTTGGTGGATAGTGTTTTTGTAACTCATACTGTGTAACGTAGGAAGTTCCTGTTGCATAATATGATGCTCGTCTTAACTGCAAGTAATAATATATTTTATATACTAGCCTATATTTAGATGGGCAATTATCTTTTTTATATAAATTTAAAGGGTCACTTGTAACCTCTATTGCAAATGGTATTTTTTTCTTAATGGCTCTATCCATAGCTAAAAAACATATTGTTTCTGGTACTCTAAGTAAAAGTACATCACTTCTATCAACTGCTTTATGTACCTCTTTTTTTATTGCACCTCTTTTTCTTATATAGTCCCACTCGCCGTTAGGGTATGTTATCTCACAAACAGATACATTCTCACCCGTAACTTTAAGCATAGATTTTGCCTCTTCAAAACTAATATTTTTACAAAATCCCATAACTTCAACACTTTCAAATACATTTAAATATCGTCTATAAAAATCATAGCCATAGGCAACAGGTGTATATATTTCTCCATCTGGAGTTTTAAATAACCTTGCACAACTCGATACTAAAAGTTTCATAATAATAAAATTCTCCTATTCTTACTGCCAAAAAAATCTGTATCGGAAAATACCGGACACATAGAAGTATAGTAAAAACATTATAATAACCGCATAACTAATTCTTTTTCTAATCCTCTTATTTTCAATAGAACTAATAGTATTAGCTACTAAAAGCATATTGAACATACTGAAATAATAAGAAATTCTAAACATTTCTGCTACTATACTTGCCGTTGCCTGTGTTGCCACACCAAGCATTGATATAGTATATAAAATCTTGCTATCTTCATCTTTAGTTAACAGATATTTTCTATTCATATAACATAAAATGAATATAAACAATAGTACAAAAAATCCTGTTGATGAGTACATATTATTACGGCCTTCAAGATAGCCTAAAAATCTACTATTTGATGCAAGGCCACTAAAAATTGTAACTATGATACTAGGTAAAACCTTAGAAATCAAAAACACTCCACCCATTATCCAAAAACAAACTCCATTAACAGGAAATCTATACAATGGGTACACAATAAGAAATACCCAAGATGATTGATGAAAAAGTGTTGAAAGTAATATCATTAAAATAAACTTAATAATTTTTCTTTCTTTTACATATTTAAATGATAGCAATACTATTGCCATAGCCACAGACTGCCTTAAACCTTGCAATACAAAGAGAAATATGTACATATATATAATGTATACCCAACTTAAAACAGAATCATTAGAATATCTCTTTATTGTTATGTATACAGCATATATAAAAATACCAGAGACAACAGCAAGCCATAATTGTCCGTCTTTTATTATGTAGGATAATAATTTATTAAAAAACTCCCAAGTAAAACCATCTCTAAATGTTCCATCTCTAAGTGAATTAATAATTTGATACCAATAATATTTTAAATCTACATAGTTATCAATATTATTGACGTATTGAGCATAATATGCAGCTGTGTCTGTACCTGTATAAGGGTGTCTTAAGCTAGCTACAAGAAAAACAGCTATAGTTAAAACATTATTATACTTATTTATGTATTTTTGATATAAGTCTGGAACAATATACTGTTTTCTTATTAATAATCTTTCTAATGATAGTGATAAAATAGCTAAACTTGAAAATATTATTAATGATAGACTAGACATAAGCTATTTTCTCCCTTCATCTAAAACTTTTAAAAAATCTCCATACATTTTTTTCTGAATATCTTTTCTAGAATGATTTACTTTTATTTCATTCATAGCATTATTTGAATAAATTTTAATTAAATCATTATCTTCAGCTATTTTTCTTATTGTTTCAAACACTTCTTCTTTATTTGTCATTACAAATGCCGAATCACTATTTTTTAACTCAATACAAGCTGAATGTTTTTCCCAACCTACTACCATAACAGCACAACCACTTGAAAGACAGTCTATAACTTTTGTTGAAAAAGAATGTTGTGTAATTAAACGGTTTATAGGGTCTAACGACTCAACGTGAAGTACAATATCGCTATTATCATATACTTTTAAAAGCTCATCTGGTGTAGCCCCACCTTTATAAAACACATTCTTTTTATCATTAAGAAGTTTTTTCTGTTTTTTTGTAAGTTTATCTCTTGTGTATATATCTAAAACAAGTTTTGTTCCATTAATATTTACTTCCTTTATTGCATCTACTAAAAGGGCTAGAGTTTTCCATCTTCCACAGTAAAGTTTTCCGGCATAAACCAACCTTATAGGTTTATTTACTTTATTATGTATCTTTTCGTAATTAGGAACTCCAGATTTAAACATAAGAGATGTAGGTATTTTAAATTTTTTTGCATACTCTAATGCTTGTTCCCTTGAGCTTGTATAATACATACTATAATATTTAGCCGTTTTATTTATGGCATTACGAACCATAAAACGTCTTATCCAAAAAAATGGTGAAAAATTTATAATCTTAAGAGAGTACTCATTATCCCCTGTAAATGCTATAATAGGGCAACCCGAAATTTTTCTAAGTAATCTCTCAAGTCTACAAAGTTTTACTGTACCAACTCTCTGAGTAAAAATTATATCCGGCTTAAAATCATTTATAAACATTTCAAGTTTTTCAACGTCATATCTTCCTAAAAGCCATAGAAAATCTCTAATTAATTTTAAAAACTCTGAATGTGTTCCACTTATCTTTTTAACTATAGTATAAAAAAAAGATTTATTAATACTATTGCTTTCTGTATTATTATTTCCTTTAAAAGATATATCAATGATATTTCCAGCTTTGTTTTTACCTATAATACTTTTAAACATCATTTTATCTGTAACCTGAAAATAATAGTTACAACATTTATTTAAAGGTTCACCCTCGCTACAATAAACGTGTGCAATTTCAATATTTTCAAAGTCAGTAAACCAATTCGTCATATTATTATTAGGATAAATATGGTCATTCCACGCCTCATCTGTAAGAAGCAAAACCTTTATTTTTTTCATACTTATCTCCTTTATCTTAAATGCAACAGTATTATTATTTTTGCCATTAAATATGGAAACTTACTAAATATAAAGAATATAAT
>JADIMX010000136.1 GCA_017694425.1 Candidatus Fimicola merdigallinarum | reverse complement strand
CTACCAGCTGTAGTTGTTCCTCCTGTGTCTTTTGTCGTTCCCACATCACTTTTTAAGATTTCCATACTTTCCTTTAATATGGTATTGCTATCATCTAAAGACTTTACTTTACTATCCAAAATATCCATATTTCCGTTAAAGTCCTCTATATCGTAAAAATCCTCCGGCTCCGGCTTTTTAAGTCTGAAATTTTCAGTATAATTAGCCATAAATCTAACCTCCTTATTTTATTTTTCAAGGCCTTGTAAAACTAAAATAAAATAAAAAAAATCCAAAAAAGTCCCAAGTTTTATTTTTTTAGCAAAAAATATTAATATTGTTATTGCATTTAAAATATACAAAGAGTATAATTTTATTTGTAAATAATAAATATTTTTAGCAAAATAATTCAAAATTATATGTTAAAAATTTATGCAATAACATAATTTAAAGGGGGAATATTTATGTCAAAGAAAATTTTAATGCTCACAGGTGACTTTACAGAGGACTACGAAACAATGGTTCCATTCCAAGCCTTAGAAATGTTAGGTTATAAAGTTGATGCTGTATGCCCAGATAAAAAATCTGGTGATATTATAAGAACAGCAATACACGATTTTGAAGGTGAACAGACTTACTCAGAAAAAAGAGGACATAATTTCACATTAACAGCAGACTTTGATGCTGTAAATACTGCTGATTATGTAGGATTATTCATAACAGGCGGTCGCTCCCCTGAATACATAAGACTTAATAAAAGAGTTATTGAAATAGTTCAAGAATTTTTTAGAGATAATAAACCAGTAGCCGCAATATGCCACGGACCACAAGTTTTAACTTCAGCAAATGTTTTAAAAGGATATAAAGCAACAGCCTACCCTGCTGTAGGACCTGATATAACTCTTGCCGGTGGAGAATATATTGAAGTACCTGCAACTGAAGCTGTTGTAGATAAAAACCTTGTAACATCACCTGCTTGGCCTGGAGATACAAAAATATGTGCTGAGTTTATAATACTTCTTGGTGCAAAAATAGAGATTTAATAAACAAAAAAAGGACAGCTAATAAGCTGTCCTTTTTATTAATATTATGGATAAATTAGAGTTTCATATATAAAAGTGGGTAAGGATTTCCTTGTTCATCAACTTCAGTTCTTTTATAAACTTTAAAACCCATATGTTCATAAAATCCTTTTGCTTTAGGGTTTTGCTCATTTACAGCAACCTTTTTAACTAAATAAGATTTTATACCAAGCTTTATAAGCTCCTTTCCTAAACCTTTACCAAATTCTTCTGGAGCTATAAATAACATTTCAAGACTTTCTTTTTCAATTCCCATAAAACCAACTAAATTATTATTATCTTCTGCTACAATAAGATTTTCAACGCCACTTAAAGCCTGTGGAACATATTCTTTTATATTTAATATCTCATCTTCAGATAAAAATAAATGTGTTGCTCTTACAGACTTTTCCCAAACAACAACCAAAGAATTTATTAAATCCTCACTTCGCTTATCAACTTTAAATATATTCATATATATACATCACCTCAATTTACTCTAAATCATACATCAAATAGCTATAAATAAAAACGGCATCTAAAAAGACACCGTTTAACTTTAATCTTATTTTAAATCCTTTACAAATTCCTCTATTCTATCCATACCCTTTTTAATTATTTCAAGAGATGTAGCGTATGAAAGTCTTATGTAATCAGGCATACCAAAGTCTGCACAAGGAACAACAGCAACAAGTTTCTTTTCTATAAGTAACTGTGCCATATCACTTGCAGAATTAATCTTAACACCGTCATACTCTTTTCCGTATAATCCAGAAACATCAACGAAAAGATAGAAAGCACCCTCCGGCTTTAAAGCTGATATAAAAGGTATTTTCTCCTCTCTTTCAAATATATAATCACGACGTTTTTTAAATTCTAAACGCATTTCTTCTACGCAGTCCTGAGGTCCTTCTATAGCCTCAAGAGTAGCTTTCTGAGCAATAGAATTAGGGTTTGATGTCATATGTGACTGTAAAGAGCTTATAAGTTTTGCAACCTCTGGGTTTGAAGCAGTGTATCCAATTCTCCAACCTGTCATAGCATAGCTTTTTGAAACACCATTTATAACAATAGTTCTGTCGTATATTTCTTTACCAAGAGATGCTATACTTATATGCTTTTTGTCCTCATCATATATAAGTTTTTCATATATTTCATCAGATATTACAAATATATCCTTGCTAACAGCAAAATCAGCAATCATTTTAAGCTCATCAAGGCTATAAACCATACCAGTAGGATTTGATGGGCTAACAAGAACTAAAGCCTTTGTTTTTGGTGAATATACCTCATTAAGCTCAGCTTCTGTTACCATATATTTATTTTCTTTTTTTGTGTTTACAATTACAGGAACACCACCGGCAATTTTTACAATTTCAGAATAGCTTAACCAATATGGTGCCGGTATAATAACCTCGTCACCCTCGTTTAATATTGCCATAAAAGCATTTACAAGAGAGTGTTTTGCACCATTACTTATTACAATTTGTGAAAAATCGTAGTCAAGCCCATTATCTTTTTTAAGTTTATTGGCAACTGCAACTCTAAGTTCTTTTATACCTGATGCAGGAGTATATCTTGTAAAACCTTCCTCTATAGCCTTTATCCCAGCATCTTTTATATGTCTAGGAGTTTCAAAATCCGGTTCACCAACTCCAAATCCAACAATATCAAGTCCCTGAGCTTTAAGCTCTGTAGCTTTAGCTGATATTGCAAGTGTTGATGACGGTTTTATCCCTTTCGCTTTTCTTGATAATTCCATTTACTCTCACCTCTAAAATCATAATTAAAAATATATCTATTCATATGATATCAGAGTTTAGTTTCAAAATCTATATATTTAAGACTTAAAATTACAAATATTATGCATAAGAATATCTTATATTAAATATATAACCTATAAAAATTATAGTATATCCGAATAAATTCTGTCAAAATTCCTCCAAGCAATTTTTTCTGCTGTTTCTCTGCCATATCTCTTTTCTATTTCATCAACAATTTTATACACAGAAGAAACATCAAAAAGACCATCAGGTGTATCATCTATACCGTCATAGTCACAGCCAAAACCTAAAACTTCATCACTACCCACATTTATTATATGGTCTATATGTTTCATAACATCATCAATACCACATTCCTTATTTAAAGACACAAAATCCCTATATAAATTTATGCCTATAACGCCACCAATGTTATTTATTTCTCTTATTTGGTCATCAGTTAAATTTCTTTTACAATCACAAATAGCCCTAGAATTAGAATGACTTGCTATAAAAGGCTTGCTTGCAATACTTAAAACATCATAAAAACCTTTGTCCGAAAGATGAGAAACATCTACTATCATTCCCAAACTTTCCATAGTCTTTAAAACCTCTTTACCAAATTCAGTTAAACCTAAATCCTGAAAGCCTGCACCCCCACCAATTTCATTTTTATAATTCCAAGTAAGGGTCATAAGCCTAACACCTTTATCATAAAAATATTTAAGCTTTTCAATACTTCCCTCTATAGCCTCGCCACCTTCTATGGAAAGTATAGATGCTATTTCTCCACTTTCCCTAGCATTTAAAATTTCATCATATGTATTAACGTGACATATAAAGTCTTTATTCTTTTCCAACTGGCTGTAATAAAAATCTATACATTCACAAGTTTCTTTATAAGCTACAGGATAATATTCCTTCTCGAGCCATATAGCAAAATCTTGAACCGAAACAACTTCTTTCATTCGCTTTAAATCTACTTGCATACTATTTTCAAATAAATCAAAACCTTTTCTTTTGCATTTCACAATAGTGTCACAATGCATATCTGCAATTTTTATAATCTCTCCCAAAATAATCACCTCTAAAAATATATATTAAATTATATCACAAAAAAGTTATAAAGATTACAAATATAAATCCATAAATTAAATTTAAAATTTTAAATTTTGTATACTAAAATATACAACTTAATAATTCAAACAAAAAAAGACAGACTAAAATTGTCTGCCTTAAATTTTATATTATGCTAATTTTAATGACATAATATGAGATTTTATAAGTTTTTCTAATTCATCAGCGTTACCTGATTCAAGATACTCTATAATAGTTTTATGCTCATCAAAAAATTTCTTATGTTTTTCATCTGGCATATGAGCCATAGTGTAGAAATAGGATACATACCCCATAGTCCAGTTAGTATCATATAATCTTAAAAGCTGTTCATTTCCAGAAAGTTTAACTAATGTTCTATGAAATTCAGCCTCAAAGTCCGAAACACTTTTATAATCAGCATTCTTAAAATCAAAGCTATATAAAAGCTCTTTCATATATTCGATTTTTTCTGGATTTTTAGAAACATTTTTAATAGCTCTTTCAATAGCATAGGACTCAAGAAGTATTCTAACGTCTATAATATCGCTTATCTGTTCTTCTGAAAGTTGTCTTACAATAGTACCCCTCCTAGGAATAGCCTCTGCAAGACCTTCTGCTACAAGTCTATTTATAGCTGCATTTACAGGGGTTCGGCTAGTACCAAGCTCCTCAGCAATATCTTGTGTAGAAAGTTTTTCACCAGCTTTATACTTTCCAGTAAGAATATTTTCACGTATAACGGTAAGTGCATACTCTAGCAATGATGTTGGTTGTTCCATTCAAATTCCCCACTTTTTTTACTTTATATCTTTTTAAATTTATATTTTACTTTATTATACAAAAAATAACATATTTTGTAAACCTATTATAGAAATTTAATAACAAAAATTTTATTATACTGAAAAATTTTTAATTAAAATAACCATTGTCACATAATGTTTCAAAACAGAAATTAACCTCATCATCATCAAAAAGCTTTGAAAATCTGCTATCTACAACAACTGCCTCCATAGATAAATCTAATCTGCCTTTGTCCTTAAGCTTATTAAAGCATTTTGAATATTGTCTTCTTTTTAATACATTTCTGCAAGCCTCAACACCGCCAAATTTTTCAATATTTTGTAAAAGCTTAGCGTCTTTTTCACCAATAACTTTCTCACATTCTAATATTTTCTCAATTATAATTTTATTAAATAACTCGTTATCCTTAGCCAAAACTTTATTCCTCCTAAAAAAACGACGGATAATAACCCGTCGTAAAATTCAATTTTTAATAATTCATTGTATTTTTTCTCGTAAAATATAAATATATATCACTATATACAAAATAACCTAAACATACATATCCTGTCAATAAATTATACCATTTTGTTTATCTCTTTTTTTAGTCGTGATATTATCTTTTTCTCTAATCGTGAAATATAGGACTGTGATATACCTAAAAGGTCAGCAACCTCTTTTTGTGTCTTTTCTTCCCCGTCACCTAAAACACCAAATCTAAGGCTTACTATTTGCTTCTCCCTTTCTGAAAGTTTATTCATAGCATTTTTAAGAAGTTCTTTATCAACTTCATTCTCAATATCTCTATAAATTATATCATTATCAGTACCTAAAATATCTGATAAAAGTAATTCGTTACCCTCCCAGTCAACATTTAAAGGTTCATCAATAGAAACCTCAGAACGCACACGATTATTTCTTCTAAGATACATAAGTATCTCGTTTTCAATACATCTTGAGGCATATGTAGCAAGTTTTATTTTCTTCTCAGGGTTAAATGTATTTATAGCCTTTATAAGTCCTATAGTACCTATAGATATAAGGTCCTCCACATTTATACCTGTGTTTTCAAATTTTCTGGCTATATAAACTACAAGCCTTAAATTTCTTTCTATAAATATAGATTTTATAGTGTTATCATCATCACCGCCAAGCCTGTCTATAAGCGAACATTCCTCCTCGGCTGAAAGTGGTGGTGGAAAAACGTCACTACCACCTATATAGTATATTTCATCAAAGTTTTTTCCCCTAATCCTATTAAATATCACTTTAAATTCATACTTAATCTTAAAAAATAAATATCTTATACTCAAAATAATCCCTCCTAAAATTTACAACTTTCATAATCAATTATTGCTTTATAAATGCCTTTAGGCGATAATCTCCCACCATAAAGACCTACAGTCACACCTTTAATTTCTCGTTTTCTACCATCGGCTAATGTAATATTAATCTTATCTGATAAAAAACCTAACATAATCCCTTTGTCATTATCAACACTCTTAAAGGGAAGTAATCTTACTCTGCTCAAAAAATCAACATCTTTAACGCTACTCAAAATATCTTCAATTTCTTTATCTATATTTTCCAAAAGCTTAATAGCCGTATCCTCATTAAATAAAGATATAACCTCATCTATCTGAATAATAATAGCCGACTTTTTAGTTAAAGGGTCTTTAAGCTCATTACCGGTATCAATTAAAGCCGAAGACCTTACGCTTTTACCATTCAAATATATCTCTATATAGCAAAACTTTTCAGAATTAAGTGTCCTAGACGTGTATTTTCTAAAAACAAGTGTACATATATAAATAAATACAGCCGAAAACATCATTATTTTCACCGAAAAACCTATATTCCGACCACTCTTATAGTCATTAAAAAACTGAATAAACATCTGAGTAACACCAAAAAATACAGCTGATGTAATATCCGTTATCAAAGTCTGTATAAATACTTCTCTTATTTTTTTTGGTCTAAATACAAATATTATACCTATAACAAGTATAATTTGACCGGAAATAGAGCCGTAAAACCTATTTAAAAAAGGCACGAATATTGTAAACATATATAATATCGTTATTATAATCGACCCTAGTATAACCCTAATAATACCTATATCTTTCTTTCCCGAAATTACAGAAGAAGTCCAAAGCACACAGAAATTCATAAAAAAATTTAAAATAAAAAAAATATCAGCATATATTTCAAATACCATAAAAGCACCCTCTAAATGAAAGTTTGTACCTAAAGATTATAAATCTTTAAGACTAAAGAAATTTGTAATATTTACTGATTTACAAAAATTTATACACAACAAAAAAAGACATATTATTCACTATGCCTTTATTAATTATATTCATTTATTGTATTCACTTATGGTTAACCCAAGTTATAGCAACACCTATAACAACCTCTGTATTCCTAAAATTTTGGCTAATATCTAAAATAGCACTATTTATATCAAATAAACTAATATCGCTACTAATATTAAAATTAATTAAGATATTACCTCCAAAAACTAAAAATCCCTTAAAAAGTACATAACTTAAAAACAACAAAAAAGACATAGTATTTTACTATGCCTTTTTTATGTATTACGTTTAACTTGCTAGTACCTAGTGGCTTATTATTTCCATAACATTTCTAGCATTTTATTTTCTATTTCTAAGTAAGAATTTAGGAATATCTACAACTATTCCTGAATCACCACTACCGAAGCCAGAGCTTCTCTTTTCGCTTGATTCAACTTTAGGTTCTTCTTTAGTTTCAGCCTCAACAAAGTTATTAGTAACTGATATAGCAGGTTTAACTGTTGACTGTGGCTGTACCTGTGGCTGTCTTTCTTCCTGCTTAACTTCAGGAGCTCTTTCTTCCCCAAGACCTGTAGCGATTACAGTAACAATAATCTCATCTTTAAGTTCCTCATTTATAGATGTACCAAAGATAATTTCAGCCTCTGGGTCAATACACTCTCTAATAATATCAGCAGCTTCAGAAGCCTCAAAAAGACCAAGTTCTTCACTACCACTAAAATTAATAAGTACACTTCTAGCTCCAGCAATTGTTGTTTCAAGGAGAGGACTCTGTATAGCAGCCTTAGCAGCAATAGATGCCTTGTTTTCGCCTGTTCCACGTCCAATACCCATATGTGCAATGCCTTTATCAGACATTATTGTGCATACGTCAGCAAAGTCAAGGTTGATTACACCAGGTTTAGAAATAAGGTCAGAAATACCCTGTACACCCTGTCTTAAAACTTCGTCTGCCTTTCTAAAACTTTCAATAAGAGTTGTTTTCTTATCAATTATTGCAAGAAGTCGCTGGTTAGGTATTATTACAAGTGTATCAACACTATTTTTAAGTGCCTCAATACCTCTTTCAGCATTAGTCATTCTCTTTCTACCTTCAAAGTTAAATGGCTTTGTAACTACACCAACTGTAAGTATACCCATTTCCTTTGATATTTTAGCTATTCTAGGAGCAGCACCTGTTCCAGTTCCACCACCCATACCAGCTGTTATAAATACCATATCTGCACCTTCAAGTGCCTGATATATTTCTTCTTTACTTTCCTCAACAGATGCTTCACCTTTTGAAGGGTCACCACCTGCTCCAAGTCCTTTTGTAAGTTTTTCACCTATCTGTATTTTAATAGGTGCTTTTGATTTAATAAGGTCCTGACTGTCTGTATTAACTGCTATAAACTCTACACCAACTAAACCGTCCTCAATCATTCTATTTACAGCATTATTGCCACCACCGCCAACACCGATTACCTTTATTTGTGCAATGTTGCTCTGTGTCATATCAAGTTCGAGCAAAAAAATCCCCTCCTAGTAACTAGCATATGTATCTAATTTAATATTATACACTATATTATTATAAATTACCACAGTAAAAAATAAATTTTATCAATTATATATTATCCTTTTTTTCAGATTTATTCAATATAAATCTTCGTATCTGAGCAAAATTTTGAAATAATCTTGAACCATAAACAACAACAGCTGCCAAGCTCATATCTATATTAAGTTTTTCACCTATAAAAATCATAGCAACTGCTATAAGTGCATTACCAAAAAATCCCGAAATAAATATACCAATATTAAAGTTTTTCTCAGTCATACCCTTTATACCACCAAGAACAGAGTCTATACAAGCAAGTATACCAACTGCAACATATGATGAATAAACTTGAGGAAAAATATACGGGCTTTTTATTCCAGCAACTATACCAACTATAATCCCTATAACAGGTATTATATATACCATAAAAATCACTCCTTGTCCACAGTAGCCTCATTATACTGTATACTTCCATTGTAGCCACTAACCTTAACATTATCACTTTTCTTAATAGAAATCTCTATTCCCCAAGGTGCTAAAGAATCAACAACTCCACCACTCATATTTAAAGCAGACTCAAGTGTATTGGGGTCGCCGATAGCTGTTATTTTAAAGGGAGAAGCAATTCTAACACCGTTTACATTTACAACAGAACCGGCACACCTTACAGCTGAAGTTGAAACTATTCTCTGACCATTTATTTCAACAGCCTCAGCACCGGCTACATTAAGCTCATTTAAAACAGAAAGTATGTCCTCTGCGTGTACAAGATAAGCATTTTGGTCAACATTAGGATTTTTATTTCCTGAGCTATCGTTCATAGTTACAATAACTCCTCTACCCTTCATACCTACCATTCCGGCAAGCATTCTCGTCTTTTCAAGCTCATCATTTAAAAGCTTTACTGCTTCACTTACATCAGACTGTGCCTCCTCATACTCACGAACTTTGTTCTGACTTTCCATAAGTCTTTCATAAAGTGCGTCTTTCTCATCAGAAACACTTTTAAGCTCTGTCGTAAGCTCACTTACCCTTTGAATATCTACTACCTTAGGCTGATTTTTCACAGTCTTAAACTGTATACCTATTATAGCACCAAGAACAACACAAACAGCAGTCATAGGTATAACTGCATATTTATAGTTTTTCAAAAGCATTCACTCCTTGTCCATAAATTTATGTCAAATATTTAAATATTATAGGCTTTGTCATATCCTTTAAATCTAGCGTTCCCCTATCACTCTCAGGAATTTTTTTAAGTATTTCAGCCATAGTTCGTATTTTCTTATCACTATCACTTATATCTCCCAAAAGTATCTCAACATTGTTAGAATAAGCTCTTATGTCCGAAGGATTACTAACATCAATACTTACAACCAAATCTAAAAGTTCATACTTTGTCATCATCTGAGCAATTCTTACTATAACATCAAAAGACTCATCATTTTTAACCTGTAAAAGTTCGCCTAACTTAAACTGACTAAATTCAAGACCTTTTACAATAGGTAAATGGTCTGTGTATGAAGTCTGTATGTCTAAAACTCTTCCATACTCATCTATGTAAAGATATGAACCCATATAAGGAACATATCCTCTTACCTTTCTTTCCTTTATATCTATGTCTATTGTATTTGGAAGTTTTTTATTTACCTTGCAAGATTCAATATAAGGGTCATCTTTAAAACTATTTTCCGCCTTACTTGTGCTGGCAAAAAATGTATTCATTCCCTCCTGTATTCCCATCTTATTCATAATTTCTGTCTTTGTGTACTTTTTAAGTTCGGTAACATTGATATTTTTAAGTTGAAATATAGGTGATAGTAATATAAGGATAATAAATACAAAAACAATAGTACCTATTTTTAAAACCTTTTTTCGTCTTTCTCTAAGTTTTTCTTTTCTTGCTTCTCTTTCTCTATTTCTCTTGTGGTACTGAAAATCCTCCACATTGCTAAACTGTTGTATATTTTTCGAAGCTCCCAAGTAAATCTCCTCCTAAAAATATTACTTAAGAAGTTTTATATCTCCTCCAAGATTTCGTATTTTCATATCAAGATTTTCATATCCCCTCTCAACATATACTGAGTTTTGAACACAAGTTTCTCCTTTAGCAGAAAGACCAGCTACAATAAGTGATGCTCCTCCACGCAAGTCACGACAAACAACGCAACTTCCATTAAGACTAGAAACCCCTTTTATAACAGCAGTTCTACCCTCAAATGATATATCTGCCCCCATTTTGGAAAGCTCCAGTATATGTTTAAATCTTGATTCAAAAACATTTTCAACAATGATACTTGTTCCCCTAGCTAGTGATAAAACACTCATCATTTGAGGTTGCATATCTGTAGGAAAACCTGGAAAAGGCTCTGTTCTTATAATGTTTACAGGCTTAATAAAACCACTTTTCTTAACACTTATCCCATTTTCATATTCTTTTATTATACAGCCTGTTTCCGAAATTCTCAATATAATCTGTCTCATATCAGTAGCATTAGCATTTTTTAAAAAAACTTCACCACCAGTTGTGGCAACAGCACACATAAATGTTCCTGCCTCAATTCTGTCACTCATAACGCTGTATTCTACAGGCTTAAGCTCCTTAACACCATTTATATATATGGTATCAGTTCCAGCACCTTTTATGTCTGCCCCAGCTTTATTTAGAAAGTTTTGAAGGTCTATAATCTCCGGCTCTCTAGCTGAATTATATATTACTGTTTGCCCCTCAGAAACAGATGCCAAAATCATTATATTTTCGGTAGCGCCTACACTAGGAAAATCTAAGTTTATATTAGCACCTTTAAAATTCTTGCCAAAACCGTATATACTGCAACCGGAGTTTTCAAACTTAACACCCATTTCCTCAAAAGCCTTAATATGAAAGTCTATAGGTCTTTCGCCTATTTCACAGCCACCAGGATACCCTGTTATAACCTCGTTAAATCTTCCCAGTAATGCACCCATAAATATTATAGATGACCTCATTTTCTCAGATATATCCGACGGTACTTCAAACATATTGGCATTTTTAGAATCTACAACTACCTTTCCATTAGAAAACGAAACCTTACAACCTAATATTCTAAGTATGTCGATAGTTTTATTAACATCAGAAATATTAGGACAGTTTTCAATAACACTTACACCTTTAATAAGTATAGTTGATGCAAGTATAGGAAGTGCCGAGTTTTTACTTCCCGATATAGAAACTTCGCCATTAAGAGCATTTCCTCCATTTATAATAAATCTACCCAAAAGCCATACCCCCACAGGTTAATATACTTTCATATTATGAAAAAAAGTAAAACCTGTGCCAGTCCACAATATTTAAACTTTTGAATAAGTAATAGATTATCATATAAACTTTACCATTAAAACAAAAAATTTTTTGAAGAAAAAAATGGTACAAATTAAGTTTTTAATATATAAAAACATAATTTTTCCATATTTTGCCTTTATTTTTGTTGTTTTTAGGTATCAAAAAACTTAATATTGTTAAATTTATATAAAATAAGCACATATAATTAGATGCTTTCAAATTAAAAATCTAATACAATATTGAAATAAAATTTAATAGTATTTATACTAAATAATAAATTCATCTATTTTATACCTTATTTAGGACGGTGCCAGTATGATAATCAAAAATGTCAATATATACACAGAGGATAAAAAGTTTAAAAAAGGTGAAATTTTCATAGAAAACGGAAAGTTTTCATCAACTTCTTCAAACTGTGACGAAGTAATAGACGGCGAGGACTGTTATGCTATACCTGGCCTTATAGATATTCACTTTCACGGTTGTATGGGTTATGACTTCTGTGATGGAACTGAGAAAGCTATTGAGGAGATAGCAAAATATCAGGCATCTATTGGTGTTACATCAATATGCCCCGCAACTATGACAATAGAAACCGAAAAACTTAAAAATATTATGAGTATAGTAGGAAGATATAAAAGTAATTTAGGCTCTAAATTAGTAGGAATAAATATGGAAGGGCCTTTTATAAATAGCGAGAAAAAAGGGGCTCAAAACTCAAAATATATAAGAAATTGCAGTATAGAAATGTATAGAGAAATGCAAAATCTTAGCAATAATCTTATAAAACTTGTAGATTTAGCTCCTGAAATGGAGGGTGCTTTTGAATTTATAGAAAAATTAAAAGATGAAGTTTCAATATCTATAGCTCATACTTGTGCAGACTACGAAACAGCAAGCCTTGCATTTGAAAAGGGTGCAAATCACGTTACACACATTTACAATGCTATGCCTCCCTATTCCCACAGAGAGCCTTCAGTTATTGGTGCTAGTTTTGATAATAAAAATGTATACATAGAGCTTATATGTGACGGAGTACACATACACCCATCTGTTGTAAGGGGAGCTTTTGCTATGTTTTCAGATGACAGAATTGTACTTATAAGCGACAGTATGAGAGCAACTGGTCTTTCTGACGGTGACTACTCTTTAGGCGGACAGGCTGTAACTGTAAAAGGTAATCTTGCAAACTTAACAGGAAGTAATGTAATCGCAGGTTCTGTCACAAATCTTATGGATTGCCTAAGGACTGCCGTTACAAAAATGAATATTCCCTTAGAAAGTGCCATAGCTTGTGCCACAATAAACCCTGCAAAATCCATAGGTGTATATGATAAATGTGGAAGTATTACAGCTAGTAAAGATGGTGACCTTGTACTTTTAAATAAAGATTTAAGTATCAAAGCAGTTTATATAAAAGGTAAAAAATTTAATATATAATAGATACACAATAAATCTAAATCACCCCACTTATTATATAATAAATGGGGTGATTTTTATATCAAAGCAAATAGAACTACAAACATAAAAAAAGATAGGATTTAACTCCTATCTTTTTTACATACTTTAAAAGATTTCATCAATTAAATCTATTGACGAGCTAACTAAATCTACTGCCCCATCGAAAAGCCCATTGAAGAAATCCATTTTGAAAAACCCGCAGGATTTCTAGTCTGTATAAATATAGTACCAGGCCCTCTAAATTTACATACAAGCATTTCACCACTCATAAAGCTGTTTACCCAGCCATTAGATGCCTTATCTATACTATAACTCATATAGTCAGGCCAAGCCACAATATGACCATTATCCACAACTATTTCTTCACCCTCTTTAAGAGTTATAGGGTGAATAGTTCCATAACTACTTAAAAATAAAGTTCCTTTACCTCTAACCCCAAGTATAAAGAATCCCTCTTTTGAGAGAAAACCTTTTGTAAGATTCTGAACCTTTGTGTCAATATCTATACCTTCAGTAGATGCTAAAAAACCATTTTTCTGTATATTTAAACCGTAAGTGCCATCAAGCTCTATATCTATAATACCACCAGGTATAGCGTGACCAAATATAAGCTCTCCCTCACCTCTTTTAGCTGTCATATACTGAAAGAAAAATTTCTCTCCCGAAAGCATACGAGTGAAACCTTTAAGAAGTCCTCCCTCTACGCCTCCCTCAACATCTATTGTGTTAGACATAGCAATCATAGCATCTGATTCAGCTTTTATTTTCTCACCTTGGTTAAGTTTGCACTTAACCACAGGAAATGCCTCTTTATAAAGTATTTCATATTCCATATTAATATCCCCCAAGTCTTTAAAGATTTAAATATTATAAACTATATATTACACCTTTTCACCTTTAAAATCTATCATATTTCTTCTTTTTTCGAGTATATTATTCATAACTTTAAAATAGACAAAAGATGAAACTATAACACTTATAACATCTACAACCGGCTCAGCATAAAATATATTTTCTATACCAAACATCAAAGGAAAAACTATCATAGCACCGAAATATAATGCCTTTCTAAAACAAGATAAACTTATGGCATAACGAACGGCTGATATCCCTGTAAATCCGTCAACAATAGTATACTGTACTGCAAGAGGTATAACCATAAGAGTAAATATCTTTATAGCCTTTACAGATAAAGCCATATACACCTCGTCACTTGTAAAAAGTCTTACAAAGTATTGTGAGAAAAGGTTGGCAATAATCATCATAATAGCTGTAAAAACAAGACACACTATAAGTGTATACTTCTGCCCGTCCTTAACTCTTTTAATATCTCCCGAACCATAGTTAAACCCAAGTATAGGCTGTGTAGAACCTGTAATACCTCCAAGAGGTAAAGTTACCATAAGGAAAAAACTTTGTGCTATTGTGTGACAAGTCACAAGTTGGTCACCGTAATTAGCTCCACCGTAATACTGTAAAGCCATATTCATTGCTATTATAAGCCCACTATCAAGAGATATTATTATAAAAGGCGAAAAGCCTATAAGTAAAACCTTTTTCATTATATCAAAGCTATATCCCCTAAATGTTATCCTTACCTTTGGATATCTGCTAAATAAAAACCATAATACGAATATACAAGAAAGCATTTGAGATAACACAGTAGCCAAACTAGCACCGGCAACACCCATATCTAAAACAAATATAAATATAGGGTCAAGTATTATATTTGCCACAGCACCTATTACAACCGTAAACATAGCTACCCTAGAAAAACCTTGACATATAATAAAAGAATTCATACCTAATGCCACTATAGAGAAAATGCTACCTATTGCGTATATTGACATATATGTGTCAGCATATTGAAAAGTAACATCACTAGCGCCAAAAAACATAAGTAATTTATCTTTAAATATAAGTATTATAGAGGTTATAATCAAAGCCATAATTATAAGCATAACAAAGCAGTTTGCCATAATATGCCTTGCCCTCTTTTGATTTCTCTCCCCCATAGCTATACTCATAAGTGGCGAACCACCTATACCTATCCAAGTTGAAAATGATGATATAAGGGTTACAATAGGACCACAAATACCTACACCAGCTAAGGCAACTCCACCTATTTCAAGTATATTACCTACGAAAATCCTATCTACAATACTATAAAAAACATTTATAAATTGAGCTATCATAGACGGTATAGCAAGCCTTATTACAAGACCTTTCATACTATCTAAACCAAGATTATTCCCTCTCATATTCCACCTCTAAAATAAAAATAACGGAAATATTATACCATAAAATAAATATTATTTTGTCCAAAATACTTATTATTAAATAAAAAAAGGAGTGTATGTTACCACTCCTCTTTATCTTTAAATCTATAAATATTATTTACCATATATCCTATAATATTTGCTCACTATTTTGATATTACAATACTACCAATAGCCTAATAT
>JADIMX010000135.1 GCA_017694425.1 Candidatus Fimicola merdigallinarum | reverse complement strand
TTCCCATATTTATATTTTAAATTTACATACCTATTAAATATCTCATAAATTGTAAATGGGTTGTATTTCTAATAACGTATGTATATATTCTTTAAAAGCTTATACCTCTATTATTTTAATTACTTTTCTTTCAACACAATATTCTTAATATTTTCTCATATATTTTGGTTCAAATACTATATAATATTTGTATATATATTTATGTCAGTTTACAAGGAACTACACGCAGACTGTGAAGCAGACCGCTGACAACAAAAGGGTTACCCCTTGGCACACGTCTTTTCTTGCAAAGTGTAGCGTGTTATACCTACTGGAGTTCTACGTTCCGACTTACGGACAAAGTATCCCGAAAAGTAGCAGTACATCAGACAACCAGCTAAGCTGTATTGCTATGTCTGTCATAGCTTCAAAGCATTTTTTGGACATTCTTCCACGCATTTCATACACAAAATACATTCTGTTGAGTTTTTCTTCTTTCTTGAATTGTTCGGAACTTCTACATTCATTGGACACACCTTTTCACACTTCCCACAAGATATACATTTTGTTTTATCTACTTTAATGCGAAAAAGTGAAAAGTAACTCATTGGCTTCAAAAAAACTGTAATCGGGCAAATGTATTTACAAAATGCCCTGTTATCTTTACATACATAGGCTATGGCAATTCCAACAGCGTAGTAAAGGAGATTTCCAATGATAAAACTCCACCACATAATTTTCTCTTTATTTGGTATATGAAGAATAAAGAGCAGACCGACAAATAATAGGGAAGTCCCAAAAATAAAATAACGGATAATTCCCCAATGCTTGCTTGGGTTGGTAGGTTCATTGAACGGAAGCAAATCTAAAATCATCGCTGTCCAACAAGCATAACCACACCACCCACGCCCAAACATTAAAGGGCCAAAAATTTTTGCAACAGCATAATGAATTGTGGCGGATTCAAATACACCGAGAAAAAGATAATACCAAAATCCCTCTATCTGCATATTTTCATTGCAGAGAACCCCTAGATATATAAGCATATATAAGCCAACTGCAAACTGTACTACATTTCGGGCATATTGTTTCTTCTGCCCATATAAAACTAATCCAAGTGAAATCGCAGTACCAATATAAGAGAAATTAAAAAAATAAAAAATATTATCCAGTACAAGCCATAATGTTAGTGCAATTGTTTCAAAAACAAGCCACATAGAAAGCGGTGGTACATATTTCTTAAACTTAAACATAATAAAATCTCCTTCAAATACGCTAAAATCTAAATATCATTAACTTACCATTTTCATCATTTTTTATTAACTAACTCTATTGCCTCTTTGCCCGTAATATGTTCAATATCCATTTCAAGCATACAAAGAGGTTTCCAATCTCTTTCAATGGCATTATCACGATTATAAACACTATCCTTAGGGGCATACTTTATAGCCAACTTCTCAATGGCACTTCTCTTTTCGCCATCGTCAGTTATAATCCTAATCTTACCAAAGGCAATAACGCTTCTAAAATACGTTGTGTATTCCTCTGCCACAACCAAATCTTTATCTATAACACAAAAAGAAACCTTTTCATTTCTCTTGATAGCATCTATCTTATGCCCACTTTTAGCACAATGAAAATATATTTTCTCACCGTCATAAACATAATTAATAGGAACTGTATACGGATAATCATTATCCCCACTTACAGCAAGTACTCCCGTCTTGCCTCTGTATAAAATATCCTCAATATCAGCCTTTGAAAGCTCCTGTTTTTTTCTTCGCATTTCTCTAAACATATTATAATCTCACTCCCTTAAATACTATTACTCAAGCTCTGCACCTATAAGTCTAACCTCATCATCATTTAACAATTTAAAATCACCTTTTTCAAGGCTCTCATCAAGACAAAGCTCACCTATCTTAACTCGCTTAAGGAATATAACCTTTTTACCCACAGCTTCAAACATTCTTTTAACCTGATGAAACTTACCCTCAGAAATAGTAAGTAAACTTTCAGAAATATCCCCATTTTCCAAAACTTCAATTTTAGCTGGCTTGCACTTATACCCACCGTCAATAACTATGCCAGAAGAAAAGCTATCTATATCAGCATCACTTATAACCCCACCTTCTATACGCACAAAATAAGTCTTATCAACGTGTTTTTTAGGCGAAAGCATATTGTGGGCAAACTTACCATTATTCGTTATAATAAGTAAACCCTCTGTATCCTTATCAAGTCTACCCGCCACAAAAAGCTCATTTTTCCTATATTCATTACCTATAAGGTCAAAAACAGTTTTCTCCCTCTTATCCTCATTGGCACTAACATACCCCACAGGCTTATTCATCATAATGTATATATATTTTTCATATACCACCCTTTGCCCACAGCAAAAAATCTCATCATCAGTATCAATATAAATATCAGACTTTTTTATAACTTCTCCATTTACTGTTATCTTCTTCTTTTTTATAAATTCCTTTATATCCTTGCGACTTCCAAAGCCCATATTGGATATAAATTTATCAACACGCATTTTCTCTCCCATAAATTCTCCTTTAAAAATAGGAAGCCCTAAGACTTCCCAAATGCATATTAATTATCATTTTTAGGATTTTTTACTATAAAATCCCCAACCTCCTTACCATTCTGTTCTGCCACTTCTTTTGCATAAGCTTTTCCCTCATCGTCCCAACAACAAGGTGATAACTTTCCACAGTCCTCTTCCATACCACAGCAATGAACTTCTTTAAAGCAAATATTTTCATCATTACAGCAAGGCTCATCATTCTTACATTGTAATCCACCTTCACCACAACAAGGCTCTTCTCTTCCACAAACTACTCTGTCCTCAAAAGATTTTCCAGTACTACAACCACAACCTTCTTCACAGTTACTACTGCAACTACCACCACAGCCACAGACACTTTCTTCCTCTCCACTATACATAGCTTTCATCATATCAAGCATATCTAAATTTTCGTCATTATTTTCAGCCATATCAAGCATTTTTGATACAGCCTCTAAATAAACATTTTCAGCAAGCTCATCACTTTCATCTAAATCTTCAAATAAAATTTCTTTGTCTTCTTTTTCTGTATTCTTTTTATTTCTATATTCTTTTAAATCCTGTTTTAAATCAATAGCTCTGTCTGTAAAATCGCTAACTTTCTTTTTAATAACAGGCTCTGCCTCTTTAGATATATGACTTATATTCTGAAATACTAATGATACAAATCCACCAAACTTATCAATAGCATTACCAATACATTTAGAAACATCAGTACTAGGTGCTTCCTTAGATAAAGCAATTATAAGACGTTCAGCCTCATAAGCATTTATAGTGCCATTCTCAAGTAATCTTATAACGGCCATTTTTTCCTCACTCATATTTACAACTCCTTAATCTATTTTAAAATCACTAGGTCTATCACTCTTTATACCGAAACTGTGTAATATAATATCCACAATTCTCTCTGATGCGTGACCATCACCAAAAGGATTTCTAGCATTAGCCATTTTATTATATTCTGCCTCATTTATAAGTAAAGTTTCTGTCATATCAAAAATAGTATCCTCACAAACTCCAGCAAGCTTAAGAGTTCCAGCCTCAATACCCTCAGGTCTTTCTGTAACATTTCTTAAAACTAAAACAGGTTTACCCATAGATGGTACTTCCTCCTGAAGTCCACCACTATCAGTAAGTACAAGATATGAACGGCTCATAAGGTTGTGCATATCTTTAAGGTCTAATGGGTCAAGTAAGTGTATTCTGTCATTTCCACCTAAAATATCAAATACAACATCTCTTACAGCAGGGTTTTTATGTACAGCATATACAACCTCAACATCATCATACTTATCAACAATTCTCTTAACTGCCTTACATATATTCAAAAGAGGTTCGCCAAGATTTTCCCTTCTGTGGGCTGTCATAGCTATAACTTTTTTATTCTTAAAATCTATCTCATTAAGTTTATCAACAGTAAAAGTATAATCATCTTCGATAGTTGTTTTAAGTGCATCAATAACAGTATTACCTGTTATATATATATCGTCTTCTTTAACATTTTCAAGTAATAAATGTTCTTTAGCAAGTTTTGTAGGAGCAAAATGAATATCGGTAAGTACACCTGTAAGCTTTCTATTCATTTCTTCTGGGAAAGGCTGATATTTATCATAAGTTCTAAGTCCTGCCTCAACGTGCCCTACCTTTATCTGATTATAAAATCCAGCTAAAGCCCCAGCAAATGTTGTTGTAGTATCACCGTGTACAAGAACAAGGTCAGGCTTAGCCTCACTCATAACTTCTCCAAGACCCTCTAAAGCTCTAGTTGTAATACCAGAAAGAGTCTGTCTTTCACGCATAATATTTAAATCATAATTAGGTTTAAGGTCAAAAATTTCAAGCACTTGGTCAAGCATCTCTCTGTGCTGAGCAGTAACACATACAATGCTCTCAATATGTTCATTCTTCATAAGCTCTTTAACAAGGGGAGCCATTTTTATAGCTTCAGGTCGTGTACCAAATACACTCATAACCTTAATTTTTTTCATATAACGCACCTCGTAAGTAATTATTTTTATTATCTTAATTTAATCATATATTACATAAAAAGTCAAAGAAGATTACAGTATATTTTTATAAAACATATTTATTAAAAATATGCCATAAATACCATTGTAA
>JADIMX010000134.1 GCA_017694425.1 Candidatus Fimicola merdigallinarum | reverse complement strand
GAGCAGAGGACTGAAAATCCTCGTGTCACTGGTTCGATTCCGGTTCTGGGCACTTTTTTTATATCTAAATATAAATTTATTGTTGGTAGGTAGCTTTAGGCTACTTTTTTTATTATTATTAAAAGTGAGTTGATATTATGGATTTAATAGTAAAAAAATTTGATGAATTGACAAGTGTAGAGGTTTATGAAATTTTAAAATCTAGGTCGGAAATATTTACTGTTGAGCAGAAAATATGTTGTCAGGATATGGACGATATGGATTATGACAGTTTACATTGTTTCTTTAAAGAGGGAAATAGAGTAATTGCCTATTTGAGAAGTTTTTATTGTGATGATACTAAAGATGTTGTTAAAATTGGTAGGGTTTTAACATTAAATCACGGTAAAAATATAGGTAGAAAGTTAATGGAGCAAAGTTTACAAGCTATAAAAAGAGAAATGCCTTGTAAAAAAATAGTTGTAAATGCTCAGAAATATGCTGTGGGATTTTATGAGAAGTTTGGCTTTGTCACTACATCTGACGATTTCTTAGAGGAGGGCATTGTCCACGTTTCTATGGAATTACAGGTTTAAAATTAAAGGTGGGGTATTCCCACCTTTTTTTAATTGTTGTCAAGTAAGTTAGGTGTAAAATATCGGTATAGCTTGTAGGTGTTACAGAGGACAAGGTAATAAACAAAAACGTAGTGCAATTGCCTTTTTATAGGCTAACAAAAAAGCCCTGTAAGGGATTTAGTGATGGATTATTTAATTGGTAAGGTTTTAATTGCCGTCAAATAGGTTGTGTGAAAATCACCGGCACAGCTTGTGGTAGGTGTTACAAAAGACGAGGTAATAAACAAAAGCGTAGTGTAATTGCCTATTTATAGGCAAATAAAAAAAGCCCTGTAAGGGCTTTAGTAATATCTTATTTAAGATGTGGATTTAATTGTCTTCAAGTAAGTTAGGTGAAAACCACCGGCACAGCTTGTGGTAGGTATTGCAGAAGACGAGGTAATAAACAAAGAAATTAGTGTAATTACCTTTTTATAGGCAAATAAAAAAAGCCCTGTAAGGGCTTTAGTAATATCTTGTTTAATGGGTGGTTTTAATTATAGTCAAATATATTAGGTGTAAAATATCGGCATAGCTTGTAGTAGGTGTTACAAAAGACGAGGGAAGAAACAAAAACGTAGTGTAATTGCTTTTATAGACAAATAAAAAAAGCCCTATAAGGGCTTTAGTAATGTCTTGTTTAAGGTATGGTTTTAATTTAAACTTCCTCGAAAGTTGAGCCTTTAGATTTTATAATTTCACCACTATCAGTTATAAAAACTGCCTCTACTCCATCTAAGCTATCTATAAATTCAATGCCTTTTTCTGCACCTAAAACGAAACAGGCTGTACTTATAGCGTCAGCATCAGCCGAATTTTCACATTGTATGGTAACGGAGGTTACTCCGCTTTCGGCAGGCTTACCTGTTTTAGGGTCTAGTATGTGGTGGTACTTTTTGCCCTCATACTCAAAATAACGCTCATAAGAGCCTGATGTGACTACTGTGCCATTTTCTGAATTAATAAATCCTATTATATCATTTGCCTCTGAGAAAGGCTTTTGTATACCTATTTTAAAGGGTTGTCCCTCCGGTTTATTTCCTATAGTTACTATATTGCCACCAAAGTTTATAAGAGCAGATGTTACACCTTTTGATTTTAGGTATTCTGCTGTCTTATCGGCTATATAGCCTTTTGCTATTCCACCTAAATCAATTTGGGAATTAGGGTTAGTTTTTCTAACAGTATTCCCATCGATTTCTATAAAATCCATACCAACATAAGGCAGTAGATGTTGTATTTCCTCATCAGATAAAGGCTTTACATCTTTGTTTTTAAAATTCCATTTTTCGGATAAAGGTGCTATTGTTATGTCAAAACTACCATTTGAGAGGGTATAATATTTCTTAGAAAGGTTTATAAGCTCTATTGTTTCCTCGGAAACCTGTACCGGCTCACCTTTTGAATTATTTATAAGACTTACATCACTTGTATCTATTGTTTTCGAAAGCTTTTTTTCTAAGGCTCTACACATATTTATTGTTTCTCCTAATATTTCCTCAGGGTTTTTATCTTTTTTGGCAGAGTATATAGATATGCTTGTAACGGTGTCAAACATAAAGTTTGTGTTAGTTACAGGTGTTTTATAAACCTTTATATCTTCGTTAGATTTACAGCCAGAAAGAGATGAAGCTATTATAAATATTGACAATAGTGTTATTAATAATTTTTTCATTTTGCCCTCCAAGTAGTTTTTTGATATTATAATTATATATCATATTAAAGGAATATAAAAGGAATGATTAAATGAAGAAAAGGGATATTATACTGATAGGATTTATATTAGTTATTGCCTTATGCTCTTATTTTTATTTTGGAATGTCAAAGGCTAAAGTTGGAAATGAGGCAGTAGTTATTATAGATGGTGTGGAAACGGAAAAATTTCCTCTATCAGTTGATACTGAGTATGTAATAGAAAACGGAAACCATTACAATAAACTTGTTATAAAAGACGGATATGCTAAAGTTTTGGAGGCTGATTGCCCTGATAAGTACTGTGTTAATCAGAAGAAAGTCAATAAAAGTGGCGAGAAAATTATATGTCTTCCCAACAAGGTTGTAGTTGAGATACGAGGGGGAGAAGAAAGTCATATTGACAGTATTGCTAGTTAGATTTAAAAGAGGTGTATTATGAATAGTAGCACAAAGGTTGCCTACTATGGTCTTTTTGCAAGTCTTGCTATAATTATGGGGTGGGTTGAAATGATGGTACCTATCCCCATACCTGTACCAGGGGTAAAGGTTGGACTTGCCAATGTTATTATAGTTATGGCTATGTATTTTTTTGGTGGCAAAGAGGCTTTAGGCATATCTTTAATAAGGATTATAATTTCAGGAATATTATTTTCTGGTTTTTCTGGCTTTTTATATAGCGTTTCGGGTGCAATTTTTAGCTTTTTTGTTATGTTAATTGCAAAAGATATATTTAAGTTTAATATATACAGTGTCAGCATATTGGGTGGAATATGTCATAATATTGGGCAGTTTGTCGTAGCAAGTCTTGTTGTAAAGACAAATCTTTCTATTTATATGCCTATACTGATAATTTCTGGGCTTATAACTGGGGCTTTAATAGGCATAATAGCAAAAAATTGCTTAAGTTATATTAAGAGGTAATTACTTATAGAAAATTGTTTAATTTAGTGTTAAACTATTAAAAATATAAAGACGAATTAAATTTTAAAAATTTTTTAGATATATATTTAAGGAGGAGTTTTAAAATGGCTTTTTACTACAGTGAACCTTCACGTACATTTAGCGAATATCTTCTTGTACCAGGATATTCTTCATCAGACTGCGTGCCTGCAAACGTAAGTCTTAAAACACCTATTACTAAATTTAAAAAAGGTGAAGAACCAGCTATAACAATGAATATACCTATGGTTTCAGCGGTTATGCAGTCTGTTTCTGACGATAAAATGGCTGTTGCTCTTGCAAAAGAGGGCGGTATATCATTTATATACGGTTCACAGACAATAGAAAATCAGGCAGCTATGGTTGCTCGTGCTAAATCATATAAAGCAGGTTTCGTTGTAAGTGATTCAAATATTAAACCTGAATGTACACTTCAGGATATATTAGACCTTAAAGAGAAAACTGGTCATTCAACAGTTGCCGTTACAGAAGATGGAACAGCAACAGGAAAACTTATCGGTATTGTTACAAGTCGTGATTATCGTGTAAGTCGTATGGAAAGAAGTGTAAAAGTATCTGAGTTTATGACTCCTTTTGAAAAACTTGTTGTTGCACCTAAGGGTACAACTCTTAAAGAGGCAAACAACATCATTTGGGAACATAAACTTAACTCATTACCTATCGTTGATGAAAATCAGCACCTTGTGTATATGGTATTCCGTAAAGACTATGATTCACATAAGGAAAATGTAAATGAGCTTCTTGACGCATCAAAGAGATACGTTGTAGGTGCAGGTATAAATACAAGGGACTTTAAGGAGAGGGTTCCAGCTCTTGTA
>JADIMX010000133.1 GCA_017694425.1 Candidatus Fimicola merdigallinarum | reverse complement strand
AGATGTGTATAAGAGACAGCCATTTACATCTTCTTCTGCTTTCTCATCATTTGCATCTTTTCCAACTTCCTCATCATTTGCATTTTCTTCGACCTTCTGAGCCTCTATATTTTCTAAATCTTCTATTTTATCATCAAGATATCCTTGTAAACTTTCATAAATAGGTTCAAGTAAACCAAAAAGTTTTTCATCAAAATTTTCTTGTATTCCTTTTGTTTCCATAAAATTATTCACTCCTATAATAGCTTTCTTCTCTATATATCTACATATAAATTCCCTTGCTGTTAAATTCAATTTATCAATATTTTCTATGCCCCATTTTTGTACTATAGAATATTCTTTCTTATTAGTAACATTACAATCAATTGAAATAAATGGTTTATTAGCACTTCCTAGTTCCATTAAAATACCTTGCAAAACATCTGTATATGTTATATTAATATCAGATACATCTCCAAATTCTTCCATAGTACTAACAATAGCCTTTTTTAAAAAGTCTAAAAAATTATAATTAGCTTCATCAATCTTAAATGATATTTGTTTTTTTCCTCCTCTGATTTCACTTTTTAATAACTTTACATTCATATTAATAAACCTCCGTATCTTATTTAAACTATATTATTTAATTTTATCTTATCTTTTAAATCTTTTCTTTTAAGCTACTCCCTCCTTATCTTTATACACAATATAGTGACAAAAAGTATTTTTCGTATTTTGTTTTTTATCAAACTCCTTTCATTTCCTCATCTATAAACCGAGTATATTCCATAAACGTATTTTTGTCAATATATATTTTTATTATTTTTTTATATTTTTCATATTTCGATTTTTAATATTTAGTATTTCAATATATCTTTTATATTTTTGTTTTGATACCTTGCTTTTATAATAAACTTAATAATTTCCTTATTCATCTACTAAATTAATCCTTAATTTTCAACAATTATTTAATTTAATATATATTCTATAAAATATATTAAATCCCTTTTTTTAACAAGAATAAATATTTTTTTATTTTTATATCAAAAAAGAGCGATTAAAAATCGCCCTTATCTGCCCTCTTTCTTATTTCTCTCAATTTCCTCATTAAGCTCATTTAAATAAACCCATCTATCCATAGCCTCATCAAGCTCAAGTTCAAGTTCATCTTTTTTCGCTGTAAGCTCCTGAAGTTTTACATAATCGCTGCCACACTTTCCAATCTCCTCATCAAGGTCAGCTATTTTACTTTCAATCCCCTCTATTCTCTCATTTATAGTGTCAAACTCTCTTTGGTCTTTATATGTCATCTTCATAAGTTTTTTAGGTTTTTCTTCCCTATGGTTTTCCTGTTTCTTTTCAGGCTTAACATTAACCACATCTACCTCTTTTGGTTCTTCTTTCTCTTTTTTAAGTTTATAGTCAGTATATCCGCCCTCATACTGTTTTATCTCACCATTTCCCTCAAAGGAGAATATTCTATTTACCATTTTATCAAGGAAATATCTATCGTGAGATACAGTTAAAACAGCCCCCGAAAAATCCTCAAGGTACTCTTCAAGTATAGTAAGAGTTTCAATATCTAAATCGTTTGTAGGCTCGTCAAGGAAAAGTATATTAGGAGCTGACATAAGCACTCGAAGAAGATATAATCTTCTCTTTTCCCCACCTGAAAGCTTTGATATAGGTGACCATTGTATATCGCCTTTAAACAAAAACTTCTCAAGCATTTGTGATGCAGTTATTCTGCCATCAGCAGTAGGAACGTACTCGGCTACATCTTTTATGTAGTCTATAACTCGCATATTCTCGTCCATCTCGCCATTTTCCTGTGCAAAGACACCAATATTAACTGTATCACCTATTTCAACACTACCGCTATCCGGCTCCATTTTCCCTGTAATTATCTTCATCAAAGTAGACTTTCCACAGCCGTTATGACCTATTACACCAACTCTATCATCTCTAAGTATAATATAACTAAAATCGTCAATGTATTTCTTTCCGTCATAAGATTTAGAAATATTTTGTATCTCTATTGTCTTTCTACCTAATCTTGATGAACCCACACTTATCTCCACATTTCCACGAAGTTCAGGGGCTTTAATAGATGAAAGTTCTTCAAATCTTTGAATACGTGACTTCTGTTTTGTACTTCTAGCCTGTGCTCCACGTCTAATCCAAGCCAGCTCTCTTCTAAGCAAGTTTTGTCTTTTTCTCTCGCTAGATAATAAAAGCTCCTCTCTCTCAGCTTTAAGCTCTAAAAACTGGCTGTAATTCCCCTGATAAGTGTAGAGTTTTCCACCATCAAGCTCAATAGTCTTATTTACAACTCTATCAAGGAAATATCTATCGTGAGTAACCATAAGTAAAGCCTTTGTACATTTACCAAGATAATTTTCAAGCCATTCAATAGTTTCATTATCAATATGGTTAGTAGGCTCGTCCATAATAAGAATATCTACCGGCGAAATTAAAGCACCTGCCATAGCCACACGTTTTCTCTGTCCCCCGCTTAAAAGCTGTACTTCTTTATGGAAGTCTGTTATGCCTAACTTTGTAAGTATAGTTTTAGCCTCACTCTCAAGACCCCAAGCGTCCTCTTTATCCATTTTTTCAGTTAAAGCAATAAGTCTTTCTTCAGCCTCTTTTGAGTAGTTATTCTCCACTTCAAAAAGAGTCTCCTCATATTCTTTAACTGTCTGCATCTTAGGATTATCACTTTTAAAAACCTGATTTATAACTGTCATACCGTCTTCAAATTCAGGCATCTGTGGAAGATAACCAATTCTTAAACCGTTCATTGTAACTATATTACCACTATCAGCAGTTTCAACACCTGCAATAATTTTCAAAAGTGTAGATTTTCCCGTACCATTTACACCTATAACACCGATTTTATCACCATCATTTATACCAAATGAAATTTCATCAAAAAGAACTTTATCTGTAAAGCTTTTGGAAAGTTTTTCAACTGTTAAAAGATTCATAAAAACACCTCATTAAAAAGTAGTCTTATATAAATATATATTTTTAAAGGCTATTTTGTCAAATAAAAAAGGCGTCATAAGACGCCTAAATACTTAACAATTTATATATTTCTCTCTGTCTAATTCTTTTTCGCTATCGGCAACGATAACAGAACATACACAGTCACCCATAACATTTACAGTAGTTCTCATCATATCAAGGATTCTATCAAAACCGATAATAAGAGCGATACCGTCAACTGGAAGACCAGCCGATTCAAGAACCATAGCAAGAGTAATCATACCAACACCGGGAGCACCAGCTGTACCTATTGATGCTAAAACTGCTGTAAGTATAACAGAAAGTATCATCTGTATAGACATATCCATTCCGTATACCTGAGCTATAAATACAGCGGCAACACCCTGCATAATAGCTGTTCCGTCCATATTTATAGTAGCACCTAAAGGAAGTGTAAAAGAATATACTGATTTATCAACCCCTAATTTCTCCATAGCCTCCATACTTACAGGTAAAGATGCATTACTTGATGATGTTGTAAAAGTAACAGTTGCAACTGTTGAATACTCTTTTAAAAATTTTCTAACAGGAAGACCTGTAAATACCTTTAAAAGTCCACTATATACAACAAAGCTATGAATAAGCATACCAATAGCAACGACACCTATCATTTTGGCAACACTTACAAGGGATTCTAAACCAACGCTATAAACTGTATTAGCTATAAGGGCACAAACACCGATAGGTGCAACGTACATAACCATTGTAACTATTTTAAGTACACATTCATTAAGTGCATCAAGAATATTTACTAATATTTTACCTTTTTCACCTATAAGGGCAACACTTACACCGAAGAAAAGTGCAAACACTATAATCTGAAGAAGATTACCTTCAGCCATAGCCTTTATAGGGTTTGTAGGTAATATTTCAAGCAACATATCTACAATAGGCTTTGAATTAGAAATATCGTAATCACCTTGTATAAGCTGTGAAAGGTCAAGACCGGCACCCGGTTTAAGTACAAGACCTAATATAGTAGCTATAGTAACAGCTAAAGCTGTTGTTGCAAGGTAAAAAGTTATTGTTTTAAAAGAAATTCTTCCAAGCTTTTTAAAGTCTGACATATCACAAACAGCATAGCTTAAAGAACAGAATACAAGAGGTACAACTATCATTTTAATAAGATTAATAAATCCGTTTCCAATAAATTTTATAATTCCTCCTACAAGTATTGTATCTCTAAATGTACCACTAGGAAGCTGTTTCATTAAAAAACCTAAAACTATACCTATAAGAAGACCTATAAATATATAGGTTGCAAGGCTCAATTTTTTCTTAGACATATTTCCCTCCATTTTAAATTTTTTATAAATACATTTAAAATTTTACCATTGACTATAATCATTTTAAAGCTGTAAATATTTACAGAAACTATAGACAACTAAAAATATTTATATGAAGCATATTTAAAGTTTTAAAAAATCACTTTAAATAGCATTATTTTATAGAATATCTTATAAAAATCATTACATAACAATTAATTATATTTATTTATATATATTTTTGTCAATATTAGTATCTATATTTTTGTAAAATCTAGGCAAAAATTTCACTTAATCTCTCAAGTTTAAAATTGTAATTGTGTTAAACGAAAGTATATGATAGACTTATATAAATTAAAATAGGAGGTTATAATATGATAAAACTTGAACGTACAGATGTTATGAACTTTGAAAACGCTATGAGAGGTGCAAGAAATCCTCTTAATAGTTGGCATAGAATGGACAGTAGCTATGACGAAAACGGAAACTTCGTTCTTGGCGAAAACGATAGAGATTTAGCAAAAAGACTTGTTCGTGCAGGAAATGACCACAGAAAATTTATACGTCAGATATTAGTATCTGTTGATATAACTGCACCGCTCTACTGGTGGAAAGAATACGACACATACAAAGTAGGTACAGTTGCAAACTCAACAAGCACAATGCACAAAATAACATCAAAACCATTTTCAATAGAAGATTTTAGCTGTGATAAAATGAATGAGGCTACAAGAGAACATATGCAAGGTGTCGTTGAATTTTTAGAAAAACTTCGCCTTGAATACTTAGAAACAAAAGATAAAGAAATATGGTATTCAATAATACAGCTTCTCCCATCTAGCTACAACCAGATGAGAACTTGTACAATGAACTACGAAAACGTATTAAATATGTACTATGCAAGAAAAAATCATAAACTTGATGAATGGCATACATTCTGCGATTGGGCAAAAGAATTACCATACATAGCAGATTGGGTTGAATAAATCAAAACTATACTTTAAAGCCCTTATAGGGCTTTTTTCTTGTTGTAAACCTATAAATAAGCACTGAATAGTATACAATTACACTGCTATTTCTTACCTCATACAATTTTATTTTTGGTTGCTAGACTAATTATATTTTATAATATGAGATTTCTACTTTTCTATAAATTTTTTTACCTATAGCCTATTCGGCGACAAAAAAAGCGACGTTAAAAAACGTCGCTTTTGCTTTTTTACTGTACAGCAAATGCTTTGATATCCTCAATAAATTTTACGTATTCTTCTGTATCTTTCATTTCTACTAAAAGGTCACCGAAACGCTGTTTACTCTTTCCATATTTATTAAAGAAACCACAACATACCCTTGAAACATCTCTTGCATTTTCGTAAGGTATTTTACAAATTTCTTCACCGATTATAGACTGTCTACCAAAACGACCACCAACAAACACTCTTAATGTATTTCTAGGTGCACCCATAAATGCAAGGTCATTAAGCTGAACCTTAGCACAGTTATTTGGACAGCCTGTAATATTGATTTTAAATTTGTGTGGTAAAGGAACTTCGAAAAATTCGTCGTGAAGCTCTTTACAAAGCTTCTGTGTGTCAACAAGACCAAACTTACAAACAGTACCTTTACAACAAACAAGAGGTCTTACACCACAGTTTGTACCACCGTACACAATGCCAAGCTCCTCCATCTCTTTCATCATAGGCTCAACATTTTCATACTTGATACCTGGGATTTCAACATTAAGTCTAACTGTAACAACAGCTTTACCCTCTGCATACTTTTCTGCTAAATAAGATATTTTTTTAAGCTCGTCAGAAGTAGCCATACCAGCAGGTAATATAATTCTTACAACAAAATGTTCTTTATCCTTCATAAAAAGGAAACCTTTGCTTTTAAGCTCAGCAAGTCTTTCTTGTGTTATATCTATCATAACCATTCCTCCATCATATCTTTAATCTTATTATATAATAGCACTAAAAAATTAAAAATACAAAGACATTTTGCATAAAATACCATTACACTTTTTTATCATACTGTTAAATATTTTTATAGTAACAGTAATATTTTTAAACAACTCAAAAACCTTATAAGCCTATAAATAAGAACTGAATAGTCTAACACTTACACTAATATTTCTTATCTATAACTAAAAATGGCTATTTTTTCATACCACCAACATATCCAATAATTTGCATTATGCTACAGCCACAATAAAAATCACACGTTAAACCGTTGTTTTTTTAACTATTATAGACTTTTTTCTCGTTATAAGCCTATAAATAGGTACTTAAGTGTCTAACACTTACACTAATATTTCTTACCTATAACTAAAAATGGCTATTTTTCATACTACCAGCATATCCGGTAATTTATATCTACCCTATTTGGCCACAATAAAAAAAGTGTGTTCCCAAAAAGGAAACACACCATATTTTTTAAAGTACCATATTGAGGAAATCCTGTGTTCTCTTATGTTTAGGGTTTCCAAAAACCTCTTCCGGCGAACCCTGTTCAACGATATTTCCTCCGTCCATAAATATAACTCTGTTTGAAACCTCACGAGCAAAGCCCATTTCGTGAGTAACAACAACCATAGTCATACCCTGTTTTGCAAGGTCTTTCATAACATTTAAAACCTCTCCAACCATTTCAGGGTCTAAGGCACTTGTAGGCTCGTCAAAAAGCATAATATCTGGCTTCATAGCAAGAGCTCTAGCTATAGCAACACGCTGTTGCTGACCACCTGAAAGGTTAGCAGGATATTCATCAAACTTTGAAGAAAGACCTACTCTTTCAAGAAGTTCTCTAGCAGTTTTTTCTGCCTCTTCCTTAGTCATTTTCTTTCTATCTATAGGAGCAAGCATTATGTTCTGCCCAACTGTAAGATGAGGGAAAAGGTTAAACTGCTGGAAAACCATACCGATATTCTCTCTAATCTTATTAATATCAGCATTTTTATCCATTATATCGAAACCATCAACGACAACAGTACCGTTTGTAGCTTCTTCTAACTTATTAAGACATCTTAAAAATGTACTTTTACCTGAACCAGAAGGCCCGATTAAGCAAACAACCTCACCGTCTTCAACATCAAGGTCAATACCTTTAAGAACTTCGAGGTTTCCATAATTTTTGTGAAGTCCCTTAACGACTACCTTTGCTGCCATTTGCTAGCCTCCTTTCAAGGATTCCTAAAATTTTAGTTAATGAGAATATTACCACAAAATACATAACAGCAGTAAAACCATATATCTCAAAGGCTTTAAAGTTTCTTGAAACTATAAGGCTTGAAGCCTTCATAAGCTCCGGTGCACCTATAACAGATATTATAGATGTATCTTTAAGTGTAATAATAAACTGGTTAGCCACAGAAGGAATTACAATTCTTATAGCCTGTGGAATAATAACCTTTATCATAGCCTTTGAATAAGGAAGACCAAGACTTCTTGCAGCCTCCATCTGACCTTTGTTTACGGCATTTATACCACTTCTAAATATCTCAGAAAGGTAAGCACCTGCATTAAGTGATAAAACTATAACACCAGCTGTAAAATTACCCATTGTAAATTTAAGTGCAGCTGTAATACCAAAGAAAAGGAAGTAAGCCTGAATAATTAACGGCGTTCCTCTTATTATGTCTACGTATATTGTAGCTATAGCTCTAAGTATTTTAAACTTTGATATCTTAAAAAGACAAGTTATCATACCAAGAATAATAGCTATTATAAGTGATACAACAGTAAGCTCAAGAGTTATTAAAAGACCCTTTAAAAGACTAGGAAAGCTCTGTAAAAAAAGTTCATATAAACTCATAGTAAATTACTCCTGAATATAAGTATCTAATATTTTCTGATACTCACCATTCTCTTTTATATTCGCAAGTCCTTCATTGAACATAGAAATAAGTTCTGGGTTTTCTCCTTTTTTAACACCAAATCCGTAAGATGAACCCTGTTCTTTTTCTGAGTAGAGCTTAAGACCAAGTCCCTGACTAGATATAGCGTAGTTTATAACAGGATAGTCCTCGAAACAAGCTACTGCACTACCTGACATAACAGCCTGATACATAGAGTTTGAATCATCATATATATCCATAGTAAATCCGTATTTATCAGCAACAGATGATGCAAATCTTTCACCCTCTGTACCTATTTTAACGGCAACAGTTTTGCCTTTAAGGTCTTCATAACTATTTATTGTTGTATCATTTTTAGAAGTAGCCATAACAACTGCTGAATCATAGTATGCATCTGAAAAATCAAATGTGTTCTTTCTCTCTTCAGTTATTGACATACCTGCAATCATACCATCAGCCTGACCTGATGTAACAGCCTGTAATGCTGCGTTAAATCCAAGTGACTGAATATCTACATCAAATCCCTGATTTTCTGCTATAGCTTTTATAAGGTCAATATCAATACCTACATATTCGCCATTTTCGTTCTGGAATTCAAAAGGTGCAAATGTTGTATCAGTTGCGATAACATATTTCTTTTTACCAGTATCATTTGTACTAGACTGATTCTGGTCACCACCACAACCTACAAGTGAAAACATCATACCCAAAGAAAGTGCCACTGCCATAGTTGATTTTAAAAATTTCATAACCGTCATTCTCCTTTTCATTTTTTTCATATTAGTATACCATAAAATATCATAAAACACAAATTATACACATATTATTCAATTTATAAATACACTAATAAGACCCCACAATAAATATTATAAAATCAAATTCGACTATATACAAGTATTAATTTCATAATTAATATGCTTATTTTTGCATAAATATAAAAACCAGCCAAATAATCGACTGGTTTTAAAAATCATTCATATCTCAAGGACTCAATAGGGTCTTTTTTAGAGGCTTTGCTTGATGGGTACATACCGAAAAATATACCAACAACAGCAGAAAATAATACTGCCCCTACTACAACATAAGGCTTTATAACAACCTCTATGCCGACTAAACTTCCTCCAACCATAACAACTCCACAGCCTAGTAATGTACCTATAATTCCACCTAAGGCAGATATTATGGCAGACTCTATAAGAAACTGCATAAGTATATCAAATCTTCTAGCACCCAGTGCCTTTCTTATACCGATTTCCCTCGTTCTTTCCGTAACAGAAACAAGCATAATATTCATAATACCTATACCACCTACAATAAGGGAAATAGAGGCAATAGCTCCAACGCCTATAGAAAGAGCATTCATCATACTATCGATACTACTACTTTCCTCCTCTGCAGAATAGTAAATAATATTATCGACTGATGTATTTTTTATCCTTGATATGTAGTTTAAAACTCTTTCTCTAAAAAATTCATTATCTACACTATTTTTTCTATATAAATAAATATCAAAAAATCTATCATCAGGGCCTGTAAGTGCTGTTTGTGGTACATATACCTCTTTAATGCTATTGCCACCAAGTAGCTTCATAATGGCAGACTGTTCACTTCTATATATACCAACAACATTCATTTCTTTTCTTTCTTCACCGTCAAGCCCCTGAGTAATAACATTTATTTTTCTGCCTAAGGGTTCATTATTGCCAAATAATTCTTTTGCAACACTTTCCTCTAAAACAATGTTCATCTTCTTACCCAAAACGTCATTTTCGTTAATCATTCTGCCCTTAACCAGCTTTACAGTTTTGGCCACATCTTCATAGCCCTCTCTGATACCACTAATAGAAACTTTAGTTGTATTTCTACCGTTTACAATATCAACTCTATCGCTTGATGTTGGTGTAATATGATAATCTATATAATTTTTAAAAGTTTCCTCCATTTTTTCAAGCTCGTCTAAAGTAAATGTTTCATTGTCGCCATAATATCCACTTTCAGAAACTATATATACACAAGCAATTCCAGAGCCTATATTTTCATATTCCTTCGCAATGGCATTTCTCATTGTATCACCTATGGATACTATAGCTATAACAGAACTTATACCTATAATCATACCAAGCATTGTAAGAAATGACCTCATTTTATTAACCCTTATAGAGGAGAGGGCAAGCTTTAAATTTTCAAATATAAGCATTAATCCCTCACCACCTTTTCATCACTTACAATTTCACCATCTTTAAACCTAACTATACGCTTTGTAAACTGTGCAATATCGTCTTCGTGAGTAACAACTATAACTGTTGCCCCATCATTGTTAAGCTCTGTAAAAAGCTCCATAATTTCAATGGAAGATGCAGTATCAAGGTTTCCCGTTGGCTCGTCAGCCAGTATTATAGGTGGATTATTAGCCAATGCTCTAGCTATGGCTATCCTCTGCCTTTGCCCACCAGAAACCTCATTAGGCATATGGTTCATTCTTCCCTCAAGACCAACTTTTTTAAGAAGTTCTTCCGCCTTCTTTCTTCTAGCCTTTCTTCCTACCTTTGCATATATCATAGGAAGCTCAACATTTTTTATAGCTGATGTTCGTGGTATAAGGTTAAAGGACTGAAAAACAAAGCCTATTTTTCTATTTCTTATGTATGAAAGTTTACTTTTTTTCTCCTTTGTTATATCCACTCCATCAAGATAATACTTACCTGATGTAGGTGTATCTAAACAACCTAAAATATTCATCATAGTTGATTTACCTGAACCGGACTGACCCATTATAGCCACATATTCACCTTTTTCTATGGTAAGATTTATACCTTTTAGAGCATTTACACTTACAGAACCTGTGTCATAGGTTTTCTTTATATCCTCTAAAACAATTATTCCATTTTTATCACTCATAATCTCACCACCTGTCATTGTGCTGACATAACTACTGTGCCTTCAACCATAGTTTCAGGGTCAGGAAGCATTATTATCTCGTCACCTACATTTATTTTATCGCTTATAATTTCAATATTTACATCGTCTTCAATACCGATATTAACAGGTATAATCTCTATTTTATTCTCGCTATTAACTCTATAAACTGAATATGTTTCGTCACCATTATCTCTCACGCACTCAATAGGAACAAAAAGAATATATCTAGCAGAATTTATATGTATCTGAGCCTTTGCATTTATACCAGCAATAAGCTTTTCATTGTTATCTAAAATATCTATAAGTATAGGTATTACTCTTTCAGTAGAGCCGGCCTTTTCCTCACCAGTAGGGGATATTCTTGAAACTATACCGGAAACTGTTTCTTCACCTAAAATATCTGCACTTATAGTTACGCTCTGCCCCTCCTGTATACTAGATATATCATACTCACTTACATTAACCTGCATTTGTAAATTATCCACATTTTCAATTATAAACATAGGTTTTCCGTCTTCAATGTCATCAGCAAACCTACCAACCTTAGTGTTAACCCTTGTAACAGTACCGTCAATGCCACTTTTTATACTACAGTCAGAAAGCTCTTCCCTCTTTCTAGCAAGGCTTTTTTCAGCTATTTCAATATTTTTATCCATAGATGCTACACTAAGACTATTTTTTATATTATCAAGATTTTGTAATTCATAATCTGTGGCAACAATAACTCCGTCAACTGCCTCAAAGCTGTCAACTGTCTTTTTAGCATTATCGTAATCAAGCTGAGCCTTTTTAAGATTTTCACCAGTTTCTATGCCCTCATTATACAAAACTTCTGTATTATCAAGCACTCTTTTAGCCTCGTTCATAACGTCAACTGCCTTGTCGTACTCGTTCTGACGTGACTTTATGGCCTCTTCAAGCTGTGATTTAGCTAAATCGTAAGAATTATCGTTATTTCCAACAGCCTCTCTTTTCTGTATCTTTAAAAGTTCTATACTATCCTCAAGTTCTTTTATATCCTTTTGCAAACTTTCGCTATCAAGGTAAGCAATAACGTCACCTCTTTTTACTCTGTCCCCCTCTTGTACTCTTATATCTGTAACTTTATAATGAAGTCTTGAAACAACATCTACACTTTCAGTACCCTGAAGTGGTGCTGTAACCTCAATATTCTGATTAATATCTCCTCTTTCTACGTTGAAAGTTGTTACAGAAAGTCCCATAGGCTCTTTTTCTCCACCGGCAAATTTAAGACCCAAAAAACCTGCAATAGCAACTATACCAACACCAATAAATATCTTTTTCTTACTAAATTTCATAATAATCCCCTCCATATTAAAGAAAAAAACTGTAATTCCATAATAATCCTAAAATCTTAAAAAAAATTTAAAAAAATCTTACCTTTAGATTTCAATATATTGACATTACGATAAAATGCTGTATTTATCTTCAAAAATATTTTATAATATGGTTAAAAAATATTTTTATACATATTAGAGGAGGCAATTATGGAAAACACAGTAATAGATACAGAAAAAATTAACATACAAAGTACATCTGATATTTTTAACGAGCCTCTATTTGAGAAATTTATAAAGGATTTTCAGGAGTTTAACCTTATTTATAATTGTGCTATAAAAGAGGTTTACACAAAACTTGAAGTTTTAAGCGAGGAGTTTCAAATCAAGCGTCAGAGAAACCCTATTGAATATATGAAAACACGAGTAAAATCTGTACATAGTGCTGTAGAAAAGGTTCAAAGAAAAGGTTTTGAAATGTCATTAGCATCTATAAAAAAAAATCTACACGATATGGCAGGTATAAGAGTTGTTTGCTCATACGTCAATGATATATATGCCATAGCCGATATGCTTACCAACCAAACAGACATTAAATTATTAGAAAAAAAGGATTATATTAAAAACCCTAAACCTAATGGATACAGAAGTTTACATCTTATTGTAGAAGTGCCTGTATTCTTCTCAGACCATTCCGAACTTGTAAAAGTAGAGGTTCAAATAAGAACTATAGCAATGGATTTTTGGGCTAGTCTTGAACATAAATTACACTATAAATCAAATTTAGCCAAATCATCACTTAATATAAAAAATGAGCTTAAGGAATGTGCTGATATAATTTCCCATACAGATATGAAAATGCAGTCTATACACGAAATGGTGGAAAAATTAGAAGATGATACAGAGCTTAAGAAAATAAAGATATAAAAATTTTTATATACATAATATATTAACTATAAAACATAACTAAAGCCCTTATAGGGCTTTTTATTGTTTTAAATCTCTAAATTGGCGCTAAATAGTATGACTTTCTTCTCTACTATATTTTTGTGTAAATACTTTATGGTATTTTCATCTCTATTTAGATATTTATATCTTTAATTAAAAAACCTCCTATAATTTTATTTTTGGTTTAAAAACCAATTCTATTATAAGAGGTTTTTACCTCCCATAATCATAGCTGGTGTTTTATATATAGCCTATTTCTAGGCAATAAAAAAGCCCTAACTAAAGTTAGGGCTTAAATTATTAATTAAGATGCACTCTTAGGATTTCCATATCTTTTTTTACTAGACTTTCTAGGTATAGGCTGTCTATTTTCGTTATACACATACTCCGGCACTTTTGTCTTAACTGTATCCTCAGTTATAATACATTTTTCAACATTATCCTGAGAAGGTATATCGTACATAATAGGGTTTATAAACTCCTCTACAATACTTCTAAGACCTCTAGCGCCTGTCTGTCTTTCAACTGCAAGTTTTGCAATAGCACGAAGTGCCTCGTCTTTAAACTCAAGGTATACATTGTCAAGCTCGAAAAGATACTCGTACTGTTTTGTAAGAGCATTTTTAGGCTCTTTAAGGATTTTAACAAGAGCGTCTTCATCAAGATGATTTAATGTTACAACAACAGGTAAACGACCTATAAACTCAGGTATAAGACCGTATTTTAAAAGGTCCTTAGGCTGAAGCTGTTTTAAAAGCTCGTCATCTGTACTATCGTTTTTAGACTTAACATCTGCACCGAAACCTATTGATTTTTTGTTAGTTCTCTGTTCTATAAGTTTCTCAATGCCACCGAAAGCACCACCACATATAAAAAGTATGTTTGTTGTATCTATCTGTAAAAACTCCTGATGTGGGTGTTTTCTACCACCCTGTGGAGGAACAGATGCAACAGTACCCTCAAGTATTTTAAGAAGTGCCTGCTGAACACCCTCACCACTAACATCACGAGTGATAGATGGGTTTTCAGATTTCTTTGTTATCTTATCAATTTCATCTATATATATAATGCCTCTCTCGGCTTTTTCTATATCATAGTCGGCAGCCTGTATAAGTTTTAAGAGTATATTTTCAACGTCTTCACCAACATACCCAGCCTCAGTAAGAGCTGTAGCGTCAGCAATGGCAAATGGTACATTTAAAAGTCTTGCAAGTGTCTGTGCAAGTAAAGTTTTACCTGTACCAGTAGGCCCTACAATAAGAATATTGCTCTTTGAAAGCTCTACATCATCATCAACATCACCGGAAACTATTCGTTTATAGTGATTATAAACTGCAACGGAGAGAGCTTTTTTAGCATCATCTTGACCTATAATATACTCATCAAGTATAGCTTTTATTTCTCTAGGCTTTGGAATCTCAAAACTATCATTGCCTGTATTATAAGTTTCAGGTTCTTCTGAAATAATATCAGCACAAAGCTCTATACATTCATCACATATATAAACATTGTTACCGGCAATAAGTCTTTTTACCTGTTCCTGTGTTTTTCCACAAAAGGAACATCTAAGCCTACTTTTTTCCTCATTTTTCAAAGCCTTAACTCCTTTCTATATTTTAAATTTTTTATCACTTATTAATATTCAGGTTTTTTAATAACCTCATCAATAAGACCATACTCACAAGCCTCAGTAGCTGACATATAATTGTCACGCTCTGTATCTCTGTCTAATTCTTCAAAAGTTCTGCCTGTGTTTTCAGCAAGAATTTCATTAAGCTGTTTTCTAGTTTTTAAGATATATTCAGCAGTAATTCTTATTTCAGTTTCCTGACCTCTTGCACCGCCTGATGGCTGATGAATCATAATAGTTGAGTGTGGAAGAGCATATCTTTTACCTTTAGCTCCACCTGCAAGAAGAAAAGCACCCATACTAGCAGCCATACCTATACATATTGTAGATACATCAGGTTTTATATACTGCATTGTATCGTATATAGCCATACCAGCTGTAACAGAACCACCAGGGCTATTTATATAAAGGCTTATATCTTTATCAGGGTCTTCTGCTGCAAGGAATAAAAGCTGTGCAACAACTATACTTGCAGTAGTATCGTTTACCTCTTCGCCAAGGAATATTATTCTGTCTTTTAAAAGTCTTGAATATATATCGTAAGAACGCTCGCCACCACTTGTTTTCTCAATAACATATGGTACTAAACTCATATATATCATTCCTCTCTAAAATATATTTTTATACACACACTTTTTGTCGTGTTTTGTCAAAAGGCTTTCTAAATTCAAAAACAGGGTGGTAAAACCACCCTGCCACATTCAAAATTACTCAGCCTTTGGCTCAACCTCAACAGCATTGTCTTCAACAAAAGTCATTGCTTTACGCACAAGGAGGTCTTCTTCAATATTCTTCCTGTCTTCTTCTCTAAAGATTTCAAGCATTCTTTCAGCTGTAAGTCCCCAAGACTCGCCAAGTTTACCGATTTCTTCGTCAACTTCCTCTTTAGAAAGTGTAAGGTTTTCAACTGAAGCAATAGCCTCAAGAACAAGTCTAGCGTCAACGCTCTTCTTAGCTGTATCTTTGAACTGCTCTCTTAAGCCATCTCTTGTTGTTCCCATATATGTGCAGTATAAGTCAAGTGTAAGACCACTTCTACCGATATTCTGTTCAAAATCTGAAAGAAGCTGTTCTAATTTGTTTTCATACATACACTCTGGAACGTCCATTGTTGCATTTTCAACTGCTTTGTCAAGAAGGCTGTCGCTCATAATCTGTTTTGCTCTAGCTTCTTTATCAGCTTTAAGTTTTTCACTTATGCTAGCTTTGTACTCGTCAAGTGTGTCAAAATCTGAAACGTCCTGTGCAAGCTCGTCATTAGCCTCTGGAAGCTCTTTGAATTTGATTTCTTTAACTTCAACAGCGAATACAGCATCTTTACCTTTAAGTTCTTCTGCGTGGTATTCTTCTGGGAATTTAACGTTTACGTCAAATTTGTCACCTGTGTTGTGACCAACAATCTGGTCTTCGAATGTATCGATAAATGTTTTTGAACCTAATGTAAGGTCGTAAGCGTCTGACTGTCCACCGTCAAAAGCAACACCGTCAACTGTTCCAAGGTAGCTTATTGTTACAACGTCACCCATAGCAGCTGGTCTATCTGTTATAGTAACCATTCTTGAGTTCTGTTCCTGAACTTTTTTGATTTCAGCGTCAACATCTTCAGCTGTAACCTCTACGTTCTGTTTTTCAACTTCAAGACCTTTGTACTGTCCTAAAGTTACATCAGGTTTTACATATACACCGATTTCAAAAGTTACACCTTTGTCTTTGCCGATTTCTTTAACATCAACTTCTGGTCTTGAAACAACGTCAAGTCCAAGCTCTTTTATAACACCTTCATATTCTTTGTTTAATACGAAGTTGATAGCATCATCATAGAATATGCCAACACCGTACTGAGCTTCAATGATTTTTCTAGGTGCTTTACCTTTTCTAAAGCCAGGGATTGAAATATTCTTTCTAGCTTTATCGTAAGCGTATTTCATACCTTCTTCAAGCACTTCTGGAGTTGCCTGAAAAGTAAATTTAACTAAATTATTTTCTTTACTTATAACATTTGCATTCATTTGTAAAAATTCCTCCTAAAAATTTATAAAAGTCTTAAAAAGGACTTATTTATTTTTGCATTATAGAATAGTATAGGAAACATCATATTTTATTATCTATGCAATCAATAAATATTATATCATATCAATAAAATAAAATCTACACAAAAATGTTGATTTTACAACTTTTAGTATATATCCCACCAAACATCAGATATATAAGCGTCTGTATTAAGCTCTACAAAATCTAAAACACTTTGAATAATCCTTTCAGAATGTACTTTTTCACCTGAAACACAGGAAAAACCAATTACAATAGTCTTATGAAAATCCTGAAAATCAACTTCCGAAACAGATATATTAAACTTGTTTTTCATTTTAGATACAAGACTTTTCACAACCATTCGCTTTTCTTTTAAGCTAGAAACCCATTCCGCCCTAAGAGTTACTTTACATACTCCCACAAACATATTAACACCACCTTAAGTGTATTAAAAAAGCTGTCAAAATTGACAGCAAATTAAAAAGTACTAAAGAAATCTATAAATGTTTTTCCTAATAAAAGGACTACAACTGTTATCATAACAGGTCGTATAAATTTAGAGCCTTTTTTAACAGCAATTCCAGAGCCTATGTAATTACCAGCAATATTGCAAATGGCTGCCGGAATAGCTATGTGGTATATAACTGTGCCAGAAATCATAAAGCTTATTAAAGCAGAAACATTAGAAGATAAGTTTAATATCTTTGTGTTACCTGACGCTGTTTTTAAGTTATAATTCATAAAAGCCGAAAATAAGAATATAGCAATAGTTCCTGTACCTGGTCCTATGAAACCGTCATAAAAGCCTACAGAAAGACCGATTAAAATTGAAATACAAATAGCCTTAATCCCATCAGCAATTTCTCCATCAGCCTGTCCAACATCTTTTTTAAGTATTATGGCAATAGCTATAATAGGAAGTACAATAACCATCATAATTCGCAAAAACTCGTCACTAAGACCCAACACTATTTTAACAGCAAGTCCAGAACCAATCATAGCACCTATAGCAGAAATAATGGCTATTTTAATATCAAGAGCCTTATTTGCCATAAACCTAGCAACAGAAAATGAAGTACCACAAGCAGAAGAAAACTTGTTACAACCCATAACCGAGTGCATAGGCATACCCGTTAAAGTATAGGCAGGTATAGAAATAAGACCACCACCGCCGGCAATAGAATCAATAAAACCGGCTACAAAAACCATAAAGCATACAAATGTAATTTGACCGACACTATACATTTTTAAAATCCCCCATTTTTTCTATAATTACACAAAAACCAGATTTTGAAACTCAAAATCTGGTTTTTTAAAATAAAAAAAGCGCGAAACGGGATTCGAACCCGCGGCCCTCGCCTTGGCAAGGCGATGCTCTACCACTGAGCCATTCGCGCATAGTTATATATATTAAAGCGGGTGATGAGAATCGAACTCACGTGTTCAGCTTGGAAGGCTGACGTTCTACCATTGAACTACACCCGCATAGTAGTTATGGTATATATTATAATGACAATTAAAATTTTGTCAAGTATTTTTTTAGTGGTGCCCAGAACCGGAATCGAACCAGTGACACGAGGATTTTCAGTCC
>JADIMX010000132.1 GCA_017694425.1 Candidatus Fimicola merdigallinarum | reverse complement strand
TTTTTGGTTGATTTTTACTATTGTATGGTTTATAATCATAAATAAATTTGGGATTTCAAAAAAATCTACTAAAATTAACCTTATTATGATTTAAGTAACTTTTTATTATTTTGAATTCAAAAGTAACATATTATGTATATTAAATATGTCAACAAATGAAATTTATACACTTATAAGGAGGTAAAAAGATGAAAAAGCGTGTACTTTCAATGCTTCTTACATCTACATTATGTGCAGGTGTTATTCCCAACACTTCTACTGTTTTTGCAGTTGAAAATATTTCTGATAACACAACTTCAGCTGAAAAAACAACTGAAGATAGCAATACTAACGACAATGTTAAAAATGAAGATGACAGCAACGATAATATGACACAAGATAACGAAAGCGATAGTAACGAAGAAACAGCTAGTGATAATGTTGAAAATGAAGATAACGTGGCTATTGATGACGCTATCGAAACTACTCCTGATGACAGCTTAAAGGAAGATACTTCTGTTTCTGAAGATACAAAAGAAGATATTATCGATACAGAAAATCCTGATAATAGTTTAGAGGATAGCTCTGATGATAACTTAGAGGGTAACCTTGATAATGATTTAGAGGATACTTCTGATGATGATATTACCGATAACGGTACTGGTAATGATATTGATGAAGTTATCGATAACACAGATGAAAACGAAGATATTACAGAAGATGTACCTACTGGTGATAGTGGTATCGCTGTTCTTCCTATTTTCCCAGATACTCCAGATTTAACTTGGGAAGATATTCGTGACAGTATGTCTATAAGTGTATTAGCAGATGGTATACTTGATGTAAATGACGGACCTATTACTATAACAAAAACTGGATACACACAAAATGGTGGTAGCGAAGTTGCTTACACAGGACCATACACTATAAGTGGTACTATTACAAATGCCAAAGACGAAGTTATAACAATAGAAGATGAAAATGCTGATATTACTTTATCAAATCTTACTATTGAGGGTACAACAACAACTCAACAAAATGCTTTTATTAAAATAGCATCTCCGTCTGCTACTCTTAAAGTTGACGGTGATTTAACACTTACTAACGCTGATACAAGTAAACTTATAATTGTAGGTACTTATACTGACGGAAACTCTTATGGTTCTAGCATAAATATTGAGGGAAATGGTTATAACCTTAACTTTAAAGGTATTACATCTGTTACAGAAAAAGTTGACTTTTATGTATATAAACCTATTGAAACTGCTAGTATAAAAATATCAGGTGTAAATACTATGGATATATCAGGTGGTTATAGTACAACCGCTAAAGATGGTTCAGATGTAGTTTTACCTGTTGCACCTTTACATTCTTACGGTGATTTATCTATAACTGCTAATAGCGATATTAATGTTACAAATACTGATACTGATGCTACTTCATTATCTGCTAATTATGGCAAAGTAATTATAAGTACACCAACCAATATTGGTATTAAGGCAGGAAGTCAAGGTATATACGGAGACAAAGGTATTGATATTACTTCAGAAACATTTACTATCACTCAAACAAACGTATCTGCCGGTAAAGTTAAAGGTACTAAAGGTATGACAAACCCTATGCTTAGTACATCAATTTCCAGTAATGGTGTTATAAATATAACTTGTAACGGTGATATAAAAGTAGATAATAATTTTGCTTTATCTCAACAAACAGGTGCTGCTATATCTCCAGCTATTAATGGTGATGCCAAATTAAACTCAAAAAACAGCTCTGTAATATTAGATGGTGCTATGATTGCTACACCACACAACTATCTTGAAATAGACGCCTATGAAAATATTAAAATTCATTCTAGTGGTAATAGTCCTGCAATAGCTCCTATGTCCTCTAGCATAGTTGTAAAATTAAAAACTACAACTGGTGGTATTGATTTTTTAACTGAAGGTTCTATGGCAGTGTCAAGGGGTCGTCAGCTAACTGCAGATTCTGCAACATATGTAAATATTTCTGGTTCTTCTAAAACATCTCATCTTTTAGATTGCTCCGTAGATGCTATATCTCGTAACGGTGACACTGTTATAGAGAATAAAGACGTTATCACATCACGATTATGTACTGGTGATATGAATATAACTTCAAGTAAATCTATTACTGTATACGGAAATGCAAAAGATACTTTAATAGGAAAAAATATTACTGCCATAGCAACTGATGGTGATATAAATATTACAAATGACGGATTTAATATTACATGTAATGATTATGGAACAAATACACTTACAGCAAGTGGCAATATTAATGTTACTGCTAATTCTGCTGTTTATTCTGCATTCAAAGGTGAATTAAAAGCAGAATCTAAAGGAAACATAATTTTAAAAAATAATGGTACTGGTGGTACTGTATTTGCAAGTTCATCTTCAGCTAGTGTAGTACCAGAAAATAAAATAACTGCCGGTGGTACTGTAAGTATTTTAAACAGTAACAGTAACGACAAAACTCCTATGTTATCAGGTGGTAATTTTACTATAAATTCAACTGGTGACCTTACTATTGAAGCAGGTAGTATGCTTATCCAGCATAACGGCAAGTTTTTATTCAAGTCAACTGAGGGTGGAATTAACTTAAGTGCACCTAACAGCAAAAGTACTAATACACCATTAATTTCAAGTGCTAGCGAAGTTACTTTTGAGGCTTTAAAGGATATTAATATAAGTAACTGTCACGCATTTTACTCTGGTGGTTATAATGCTACTTTAAACTTTAAGAGTTATGAAGGTGGCTTATCTATAGTTGATAACTTTAACACTAGTATGCCATCTATGAATATAACTAGTAACTCATCACTTAACATTGATACTTACGGTGATGTTTTATTAGATTTAGCGTCATCTATATATGGTGGCACTAATTCTTCTGTTAATATCAACAGTGAAACAGGTAGTATAACTGTTAATAGAAGTGGTACTTTTACTACACCATACTTATTTAATGTGGATAATTTAGAGCTTAATGCTTACGAAAATATAAACATAAACTCAAAAACAGAGGCTATATATCCTGCGTCAACTAGCAGTACAACAGCTAAAGCTGTTTTAAATGCTAAAAATGGTAATGTTGATATAAAATCTGATGTTTACTCTAAATCTGATGTTTACTATAATAGTGGTGCTATATCATCACCTGTTACAATAGATGCAAAAGGAAGTATTTCAGTATCATACCCAGGTGTTAAAAATGGCTCATTCACTAAAGGTGCTACATTAAAATCAGGTATCGGAAATATTTCTTTCGACTCACCTATTTCTGGGGATACAGCTACTAAAAATTACTCTCTTTCTGTAAGGGACGGTTCTGCTGTTATGAATGTACCAGTTGCTAAATCATCAGCAACAGTAAGTACTGGCGACGCCTTAATACCTTTTGCTGATATTAAGGGTACTGTTACATCAACACTTGCTGACCCGACAAAAGTTTTCGATTATTGGATAAGTACACCAGCCGGTGCATTTACAGCTGATAATTCAAAACTTAAAGTTAATGCACCTTATACAATGAATGATTACAACGTGTTAGTGAATTATGTTTGTACAGTTACTCCAACACTCTACGATATGGAGATATACAATGTAAAATATAATAAGAAATTCCCTAATCCTATATTTAAGGATTTACCGGAATTTTATTATAAAGACAGCACAGGTACATATGTGCTTGCTACTCCTGACGATACATCTTGGTACGATATAAGCTATACTGATGAAGACGGAACATTAATAACTGATATTTCTAAGGTTGAGGCTGATAAGACTTACAACTTAACATTAACACCTAAAACTAACCTTGAATACAGTGAAACTGCTGACGGACTCTCATTAATCGTTATAAAACCTGTAACAAATACTGTTTATGTTGCAGAAACAACTGAGGGTAAAGATGCTAATGTTGTAGACACTAGCGATAAAATAAGTCAGCTTATATCAACTGATATAACTACTACTGATACTTTAAAATCAATGGTATCAAAAAGCTCTGACGCAGTAGCTAAGGCTTTTGAGGAACAGACAACTGATAAAAAGCTTGGTGTTGCAGTAGTTTCACAGAATAACACCCTCTCCCCTAACGGATATAAAGGTGTAAACGAAATATCAGGTACTAACGGAATTAAGCTTTTATTCGACGAATTATTAGATACTGAAAAGCCTGAAGTACTAAATGCTAAGATGAATGACGAGCTTGGCTTAGATATAAATGATTACAATGCTGATTACAAGTATATGAATATCGTTGACAACGAAAACGGTAATCTTTGGCTTAAAGCCTCTGACGGTGTTTTAGTATTTTGGCCTTACCCAGACGGAACTGATAAGTATACTAACTTCCGTTTAGTTCATTATAAGAGTGTTCAGAGAAGTAATGTAAAATTTGAAGAAGCTGTGGCTAATAACCCTGTTCACGAAGTTGATATTATAAATACAGATTATGGTGTTGCCTTCTATCTTCCAGAAAGCGATTTCTCACCATTCACACTTCTTTGGGAAAAGGTTAAAACTATTTACGACATAGAAATTGACCAAGGTGCAAATGGTACTGTAACTTCTGATAAAAATAGTGCTACAGCTGGTGAAGATATTAAATTAACAGTAACACCTGATAATAATTTCGAGCTTGATAAGATTATTGTTACTGATAAAAATGGTAATGAAATCGAAGTTGATTTCACAACTAATGCTGACGGGACTATAACATTCCCTATGACTAACTCACCTGTTACTATAACTCCAAGCTTTGAAAAAGTTGAAACAGGCAGTAGCTCCGGTTCTACAACATCAAAACATTACAATGTAATAGTAGAAGAAAGCTCTAACGGTACTGTTTCTAGTAGCCATAAAACAGCCGGATACGGAAAAGAAGTTACTCTTACAGTTTCAGCTGACAAAGGTTATATTCTTGAAACAATAACAGTTACTACTACTAACGGCGAAAACTTAAATGTAAAACTTACTTATAATGCAGATGGAACTATATCATTCCATATGCCAGCATCAGATGTTATAGTAAATGCAACATTTGTGGCTAATGATGTAAATGTTATAAACCCAGATAGCGACAATATCTTTGATGATGTAAATAAAGACGACTGGTTCTATGACTATGTAAAAGATGCTTTTGAAAATGGACTTATAAGTGGTATGGACGAAAACCACTTCGGACCATATATAACAACTACAAGAGGTATGATTGCAACTTTAGTTCATAGATTAGAGGGTACTCCTCAGACTGATTTCGATAGTGCTTACCCTGATGTTTTAGATAATCACTATTACACAGAGGCTGTTGACTGGGGTACAGAATATAAAGTGTTATGGGGATACGGAAATGGTTTATACGGACCTGAAGACCTTGTAACTCGTGAACAGTTAGTATCTATATTATATCGTTATGCTAACTATAAAGGTCTTGACACAAGTATAAAAGGTGATTTATCAGCATTTACTGATGCAGATAATATAACTGGCTATGCACTTCCTGGTATGAAGTGGGCAGTTGCTAACGGCCTTATAGCTGGTAGAACTAGCGATACTTTAGAGCCAACAGCATATGCAACTCGTGCCGAGGTTTTAACTATATTTGTTAAAATTCATAGACTTATATATGGATAAAAATGAATAACTAAATTCATAAAAAACGGTTTCAGAAAATTACTGAAACCGTTTCTTTTTTTATGGGTTTAAAAATAATGGTAGTATATTTATTTAAGGACGCATAAGACCTGCGTTTTTAAGTGCATCTATAATATTATTTATAGTTTCAACTGCATCTTCTAATCTAACTTTGCCAGTAGTATCAATCTTTTCAACTGCCTCACTTGTAGGAACTTCTGCTTCTGGGCCTGTTGCTCCGGTCGCCCCTGTAATTCCTCTAGGACCAGTAGGACCACTCGGACCGGTTGAACCTCGTGGTCCGGTTGGGCCTGTTGGACCCGTTGGGCCTGTCGCACCGCTTGGGCCTGTTGGGCCTGTTGCTCCACTTGGACCTGTTGAGCCTGTTGGACCTGTTGCTCCACTTGGGCCGGTTGGGCCTGTTGCTCCACTTGGGCCTGTTGCTCCACTTGGGCCGGTCACTCCACTTGGGCCGGTTGGACCGGTCGGGCCTGTTGCTCCACTTGGACCTGTTGCTCCACTTGGACCTGTCGCTCCACTTGGGCCGGTTGGACCGGTCGGGCCTGTTGCTCCACTTGGGCCTGTTGGGCCTGTTGCTCCACTTGGGCCTGTTGCTCCACTTGGACCTGTCGCACCTGTCGCACCGCTTGGACCTGTTGCACCACTCGGACCTGTTACACCTGTTGGACCCGTTGCTCCACTTGGGCCTGTCGCTCCACTTGGGCCGGTTGGACCGGTCGGGCCTGTTGCTCCACTTGGGCCTGTCGCACCGCTTGGGCCTGTTGCTCCACTTGGACCTGTTGCTCCACTTGGGCCGGTCGCTCCACTTGGGCCTGTTGCACCACTTGGACCGGTTGGGCCGCTTGGACCTGTTGGGCCTGTCGGACCTGTCGGACCTATCAAATCATCAATATCTAAACAATATATATTATAACAAGCTCTGCAACATCTATTTTTATTACAACACTTATTACATCGGGAGCTACCTCTTGAGTTATAAGAACTCATATTTGTATTAACATCATCATAATACATAAAAATTCACCCCTCTTTTAATTTACTTTGAAAATATCTATTATTGAACTTAACAGCATCTGAATTACCCTTAATTTCACCAGCCTTTTTATTATAATAATAGGCCTCTTTCGTTCTTCCCATTCTGTCTAAACATACACAAAGCTGTAAATACGGTATATAGTCAAAAAAGTCAACCTCTACAAAACCACAAGCACTATCATTTCGCTGACAATTTAAAGCATTTTTAAACCAAAACACAGCTTGTTCTAACCTATCATTTTCTAAAAAATACTCACCTATATGACAACATATATCGGCTCTAGGTGTATCAACGCTGTTACCCTCAAAAAGACTTTCAATACACTTTCTTCTATCACCTAAGTTTTTATAACAAAAAGCTATCATCTTAAAGGAATCTACAACATTTTCTATCCACCCATCTTTATTTACTGTCAACTTTTCAAACTGATTTATAGCTCTTTCATACTCTTTATGGTAAAAAAGCTCTCTACCGTAGTAATAATGCTCTCTCGGTGAAAAACGCTCCCCTTTTCTCTCCATATCCTCGTATATCTTCAAATTTCTATCACTATATACATCACAATTTTTCCTATGCTTTATAACTATATCTGTATATTCAATTTTACCAAAAGGTGCTATTGCCTCGTGTACTCTACCATTCCAAACAGCAAGTTCACATCTTCTTACTATTCTTTCTCTGTAATATAAAAATGTTACATTATCATTTTCATCAAATCCTGTGGCATACTTTACCATATAAACATCTGCGTCACTATTATTTTTCTTAAGCTCTTTTATTTTTTCAATTTGTTCTTTATCTATGATATCATCAGCATCAAGCCACATACAGTAGTCCATAGTAGCCTTAGAAAAGCTAAAATTTCTAGCTTTAGAAAAATCATCACACCATTTAAAATCGTAAACTTTATCGGTATACTTTTGTGCAATGCTCTTTGTACTATCTGTTGAGCCTGTATCAACAATGATAATCTCATCTATAACATCTTTTGCAGAAGAAAGACATCTTTCAATAACATCTTCCTCATTTTTCACAATCATACAAAGGCTTATAGTCATAAAAAAATCTCCTAAAGGTTAATTTATATCCCTATATATATTATGTTTATTATAAAAATTTGTTACAAGCCTGTACAGGCAATAAAAAAACACCTGATAAAAATCAGGTGTTTAATATATCACATATTAGATGTTCTCTTTGAAGAATATTCATCTTGTTTACGTCTTTCCTCAATAGCCTTTTCAGCTATCATACCTTTTACCTTCATAAGACGTGTTGTACTAGCTCTCTCGTTTTCTTCAAGTTTCATAGCTATATATTTTATTGTTTCCTCATAATTAGGAATCATAACATTTTCAAGAGCATTAACACGACGACGTGTTTTTTCTATCTCCTGAGCCATAAGCTGTGCTGTTTTTTCGCTTTCAGCAAGTCTTAATAAAGGCTTTATAGCTGATGAAAATGATTCCGTTGCACTGTCAAGCTCGCCAGATGTAAAAGCAAGACCGTAAGGGTATATTTCCTTTTCATTTCCCTCTGTTTTAAAGTCGAAAAGCGGAGCATTTACACTCATAACATTTTTTTGTGAAACTTCAACGCTTACAGACTGCTTAGGCATCATAAGAGCCTCGCCAAGGTATTCTTCGCTCATAACAGCTCTAGCTATAATGAAACTTTTATATGCTTTTTCAAGAGCCTCCTCGGCTTCCTCACGAAGTCTTTTATTCTCTTTTACTATATCAAGAAACTGCTTCATAAGTTCATCAAGTTTATCTTTAAGGAGTTTATGACCTCTTGTAGCTGTCTTATGGAGTTTTTTAAGACGTGTCATCTCCATACGAGTAGGATTAACATTTAATCTTGCCACAGTTTATCACTCCTTAGGCATATATTTTTCAAGGTATTCATCACGAATACGTTTAAGCTCACTCTTTGGAAGTATTTTTAACAACTTCCAGCCTGTTTCTAAAGTCTGTTCAATAGTTCTATCTGTTCTAAAGCCCTGTGATACATACTCTTTCTCGAAAGCGTCAGCAAATTTAGCATAGAGAAGGTCTACGTCAGAAAGTGCAGATTCACCTAAGATAGCCATAAGCTCTTTGGCATCTTTACCTCTTGAGTAGGCAGCAAAAAGCTGATTCATTGTATCTGAATGGTCCTCTCTAGTTTTGCCTTTACCGATACCCTTATCTTTAAGACGAGAAAGTGACGGAAGAACATTTATAGGTGGCTGTATACCTTTTTTGTAAAGGTCCCTTGAAAGTATAATCTGTCCTTCTGTAATATATCCTGTAAGGTCAGGGATTGGGTGTGTTTTATCATCTTCAGGCATTGTAAGGATAGGTATCATTGTAATAGAACCCTCCTGTCCTTTAATCTTACCTGCTCTTTCGTACATTGTAGCAAGGTCAGTATAAAGGTAACCTGGGTATCCTCTACGACCTGGAACTTCCTTTTTCGCAGCAGAAACTTCACGAAGTGCCTCTGCATAGTTTGTAATATCAGTTATAATTACAAGAACGTGCATACCCTGTTCAAAAGCAAGGTATTCAGCAGCAGTAAGAGCCATACGAGGAGTACATATACGCTCAACTGCAGGGTCGTTTGCAAGGTTTACAAACACAACAGAACGGTCAATAGCACCTGTCTGTTTAAAGTCATTTATAAAGAATTCAGCATCTTCAAATGTTATACCGACAGCAGCGAAAACAACGGCGAATTTTGAGTCTGTACCTCTAACTTTAGCCTGTCTTGCTATCTGTACAGCAAGATTTGCGTGTGGAAGGCCTGAACCTGAGAATATAGGAAGTTTCTGACCTCTTACAAGTGTGTTAAGACCGTCAATAGCAGAAACACCTGTCTGAATAAACTCAGCTGGATACTCTCTAGCAGCCGGATTTATAGGAGCACCGTTAATATCAAGTCTTTTCTCCGGAATAATGTCCGGCCCTTTATCGATAGGTTTACCCATACCGTTAAACACACGACCTAATATATCAGGAGAAACTCCAAAGTCAAGGCTTTTTCCTAAGAAACGAACTTTACTATCAGAAAGATTTATACCTGTAGCACTTTCAAAAAGCTGAACTAAAGCTGTATCGCCATTGACTTCAAGAACTCTACATCTTCTTATCTCTCCGTTAGAAAGCTCAATTTCGCCAAGCTCGTCATATTTTACGCCTTCTACACCATTTACAACCATAAGAGGACCGGCTACTTCCTGAATTGACTTATATTCTTTTATCATAACTCATCTGCCCCCTTTTTGATTAATTCATTTATTTCATTTTCCATATGTCTTTCTATTTCATCATAAGCTGTATCAATATTAGCTTCCTCAACGTATTTAGCACGACCTATTCTCTCGATAACAGGAAGTTTTATAATCTTAAGAACAGAAATACCCTCTTTTATAGCCTTATCTCCAAGCTCTTTGAATTTAAGTATAAGACCTAACATTCTGTACTGCTTGTGTAAAGATGTGTATGTGTCAACTTCGTGGAAAGAGTTCTGATGAAGGAAGTCCTCACGAATTGAACGTGCTGTTTCAAGGATAAGTCTATCGCTATCAGAAAGTGAGTCAACACCTACAAGCTGAACTATTTCCTGAAGCTCTGCCTCAAGCTGTAAAAGACGCATAGCCTCTGTTCTCTGTGCTGAGAAGTTATCGTCTACATTTTTATCAGCCCAAGTATCAACCTTATCCTGATAAAGTGAGTAGCTTGTAAGCCAGTTTATAGCTGGGAAGTGACGTTTATATGCAAGTGATGCGTCAAGTCCCCAGAATACTTTAACTATACGAAGTGTAGCCTGTGAAACTGGTTCTGATGTATCACCACCTGGAGGTGAAACAGCACCGATAGCTGTAAGTGAACCCTGTCTTTCGTCATCTCCAAGACAAGTAACTCTTCCCGCTCTTTCATAGAACTGTGCAAGACGGCTACCTAAGTATGCTGGATAACCCTCCTCACCTGGCATTTCCTCAAGACGACCACTCATCTCACGAAGTGCCTCTGCCCAACGGCTAGTTGAGTCAGCCATAAGAGCAACACTATATCCCATATCTCTAAAGAATTCAGCTATTGTAATACCTGTATATATAGATGCCTCTCTGGCAGCAACAGGCATATCTGATGTATTTGCAATAAGAACAGTTCTTTCCATAAGTGATTTACCTGTTCTTGGGTCGATAAGCTCTGGGAACTCATTTAAAACGTCTGTCATTTCGTTTCCACGCTCACCACAACCGATATATACAACTATATCTGCATCTGCCCATTTAGCAAGCTGATGCTGTGTAACAGTTTTACCACTACCGAAAGGACCAGGAATAGCAGCAACTCCACCCTTTGTTATAGGGAAGAATGTATCTATAACTCGCTGTCCTGTAACAAGAAGTGAGTCAGGAGTCTGTTTTTCTTTATATGGTCTTTCTCTACGAACTGGCCATTTCTGCATAAGTGTTACATTTACATCTTCGCCTTTTTCGTTAGTTATAACGGCAACAGTTTCTTCAACTGTAAATTCTCCTAAAAACATTTCTTTTATAGTACCGCTTACTCCGTAAGGTACCATTATACGACATTCAACAACGTCTGTTTCCTGAACCTTACCTATAATATCACCAGAAGAAACTTTATCCCCTACGTTTCTTAAAGGCTCAAACTTCCATTTTTTCTCTCTGTCAAGGGAATGAACCTCAACACCTTTAAGTATATTGTTTCCTGAAATCTCGTAAAGTTTCTCAAGTGGACGCTGGATACCGTCATATATTGTTGATATAAGTCCTGGACCAAGCTCAACACTCATAGGCATACCTGTTGATACAACCTCTTCCCCTGGACCAAGTCCTGATGTTTCTTCATAAACCTGAATAGATGCTCTATCTCCGTGCATCTCAATAATCTCTCCAATGAGGTGCTTGTCTGAAACTTTAACAACGTCAAACATATTAGCATCTCTCATACCCTCTGCTATAACAAGAGGACCTGACACCTTTACTACTGTGCCTTTACTCATATTATCTCACCCACAATCATTAGATGTTTTTTATTCTTTATTAAACAAAATATCTGCACCTATGGCACGTTTTGCTGATTCCCTTACCTCGTTCATACCAAGTCCCATACTGCCAGTTATACCTGGAATAACTATTATTGCCGGTAACTGATAGTCTTTGTATCTTGCTATATAATCTTTGGCAAGTAAACTAGCTGTTTCTGTTATATAAATTACTGCATACTCGTTTTCGACAAGTCTGTGTATCGTTCTTTTTATCTCGTCTGCTTCGGTTGCAACAAAAATATCTATACCAAGTGCAAGAAAGCCCATTACACTGTCTTTGTCGCCTATTACTCCTACTTTATACATAAGCCTCTCGCAACCTTTCTTTTATAGTATCCGAGTCAATACCGTTTATCTTACTTGCTATGATTATCCTTACAGTTTTTACTTCCGTTTCCTTTGCGTGAATATATGCTATTAAAGGCTCTAAAGTTAAGGACATATACTTAGCACCTCTAACGTATTCCATCATATAATCATCACAAGCCTTTTCAAACTCTGTAAAACCTTTATCCATATACTCTAAAACTTCATTGTATCCTGTGCCTTTTAAAGCATCTTTGTAGTTTTCGTCAGAAAAAGCCTTTTCGAAAGTTTCATAGCTTAATGTTCCACCAAAAACAAAGGCGTTCTCAAAAGTATGCCAAAAGCTTTTTTTCATTTTTCTAACCCTTGCAAAAATCTTCAAGTTTGTAAGGTCGCAAATTTTCTGAACATACCCTATTATAAAATCATTTTTGCTGTTTTTAGCAATTTCAGATATATACTTAAAGTAGGCTTTATCAATAACCATATCTATATACTGACCACTCTGTGTTTTCGCATACATTTCATAGGCACTAGCTAAGGCTTTAGCCATAACTACTGGAAGTTTATTATAATCCCTATCAAATATAGCTTCTTTAAGAGTTTCTATTGGTATAAGACCTCCACCTAAAAGGTACTTTTCGCCGTCAATACCTGAAAGCTCTGATTTTACAATAACCTTTGCATTATGATAGTCATTTTTGTAGAGGAAAATATCCATAAAATTCTCATCAGGCACAAGCTCTGCCATAAGTTTATAAACATTGCCCATTTCTGATGATAAAACACTTTCAAACTCATTTACACCGAAAGTATTACCTCCGTTATAACCAGCCTCAGAAAGTGTTCTTATACATTCTTCTACACTTTTAGCCTCTGCCATTTGAATAAAATTTTGTTCTGTAAGAAGACGGTTTTCATAAACTCTTATTTTGGCAACTGCAAAGGGATAAATGTTTTCTTTCGCCATTTCTTACTCCCTCCTTTTAACCAAATAGAATTTGTGCTATTTTCTGTTCTATACTTTCTCTTTCAACCGTCATTATTGAATCGAATGAATAGTTGTATTCTATATCGCCATTTTTGATAACGAAACCTTTTCCTAACTCTCTAGTTTCAGAAGATACATTGTAGCCTTTTCCCGCTATTTTTTCGCCAAAAGCCTTTCTATCTTCTGCTGAAAGTATTATTTCGCCTTTCTCTTTAGCGTTATCAATCATTTTTAATATTGTATTTTCATATTCCTCACCAGAAAGAGCAAAAAGCTTTTCTTTAGCAAGGTTTATAGTTTCCTCTAAAATCTCCTGTTTTTTGGCAAGTATCATTTTCTTAGCTGACATCTCTGCACCGGAAATCTCTTTTGCCATAACTTTTTCGGCCTCTGCCTTTGCAAGGTCTTTATACTTATCCATTTCTTTACTAGCCTTTTCCTCGGCTTTTTTTATAACTGAATCAGCATATTCTTTTGCACTTTTAATTATTTCAGAAGCCTGATTTTCAGCATCAGAAATTATTCTGTCAATTATTTTCTGCTCATTACCCATAGGAGTTGTTCCTCCTTCTTATTTTAATTATTTATTAACCAACCTGAATACCGTTTAATGCAAGGAATGATACAAGTAATCCTAAGATAGCATATGTTTCAACGATAGCTGCGAATGTAATAGCTTTACCAAGCTCAGATGGTCTTTTTGCAACAATTCCAATACCTGCAACAGCAGCTTTACCCTGATATATACCAGAAATAAGACCTACAATACCAACTGGAAGTGATGCAGCAAGAAGCTGGAAGCCCTGTGCTGATGTAGGAATATCTCCACCTAAGATACCTATTTTTGTAAGCATAAGGAATCCAATAATAAATCCATAAAGACCCTGTGTACCAGGAAGAAGCTGAAGTACAAGAAGCTGACCAAATTTGCTTGGGTCTTCAGATACTACACCTGCTGCTGCCTGTCCTGCCATTGATGTTCCTTTCGCAGAACCAATTCCACCGAGTAAGGCTGCTAAAGAAGCTCCCATTATTCCTAAAAACTGACCATTTGATAATGATGATAAAAATTCCATAATTTACATCTCCTCTTCATTTACATTTGTATATTTTGTTCTAAACTTAAATGGAGTGAACTGTTCCCCTCCACCTTCATAAAATTTACCAAAGAATTCAACGAACTGAAGTCTACTTGTATGAACATAAGCACCTAAAGCACCTATGAAAAGGTTTACAGAATGGCCAAGTAAACCTATTATTACCATACCAACAGGCCCAGCCATTTCTCCTAAAAGATTTATAACCTGACCAATAACTCCTGAAGAAAGACAAAGAGCCATAAGTCGTGTATAGGAAAGCACATCTCCAAAGTAACCTGTTATTCCATATAAGGAAGTAACACCTTTGAAAAGTTTTACAAATATTCCTTTAAAACTTCTACCACCTGTAAGTATTATTCCGATAGCACCTACAATGGCAAGATACTTACCTATAACAGCATATATTCCAATATCTCCTGCAACAACAGGAATTACAAGTAAACATACACCAGTTATAAATATATACCATAAAACAATGTCAGATATAAATCCTACTATATCTTTATCTTTTAAAAGCATATAGCCTTTTATACCAAGACCAACATATATGTGTACTAAACCAAATATTAACGACATAGCCATTAAAAGCATTACATCATCAAGAGGGTTTATAAGTGCTGGTGTTCCTACACCAAAGAAACTACCGAATACAAATCCCCAAAAGGCTGTTGATATACCACATATACCCATAAGTTTTATAAGATTTCCTTGACCTTTTTTAAGCTTTAATTTCTTAACTGCAATAAGGCAAGATATTGATATTAAAATACCATATCCTGCATCAGCAAGCATCATACCAAAGAATATAATATAGAAAATTGCCATTATTCCACTTGGGTCAATATCTCTTGTGCTAGGTGTGGAATACATATTTACTATATCCTCAAAAGGTGTAACAAAACTGCTATTTTCAAGAAGAACAGGGAAACCTTCCTCTTTGTCACCTTTTTCAGTTTCCACATAACAACCATAATTCTCTGTAAGAGCTTTTACAAGGTAATCTGATTTCTTTGTAGGCAACCAACCTGTCATACAGAAAGTTTTCTTTGTCTTAACAAGGTTTTCTAAAGCCTTATTCTCATCTTTTAAAACCATATAGTAGTCATAAAGATTTTCTAAATCCTGTATTCTCTCGCCGTAACCTTTAATGCCATCTAAAAGCATACCAGTCTTTTTATCTATATCAGATATTTTCTTTTCTATTATAGATATTTCTTCTTCAGGTGTGTTTTTAAAATCACCAAAAGATGCTAAAGAGAAGTTATAATCTCTTAAAAAGTCTGTTAAGCTATCGTAATAATCCTTATGAACAACAATAAAAACATAGTTAAACTGTTTATCGCTATACACAACACCTATAAGACTTTCAGGAATACTCTCATAAAGACTTGTTCTTAAACTGTCCATATTAACTGAGGTAGGTATTGTTCCCATTAAAATTCTTGTAGTCTTTGTAGATAACTCTGAAAGTTTTAAATCAAACTTAACCCAAGGTTTTAAAAGCTCTTTACTTGTTTCCAAAGAATTTTTTTCTGCTTTAAGGTCTGTTATCTCCTTTGACATACCGTTTATTCTTAAAACATCTTCATAGAGTCTAGCTGAAGTATCCTCGCCTATCTCAAGAAAATCAGGTTTTGGAGAAAGAAGTGGTTTCTTTACCTTAACTTCACTTTTTAAAGTTGAAAGAGCCACATTGATAGCACTCATTCTTTGCTCGTAATCAAATACTGCTTTCTCGTTGCTATCACTTTCAATGTAGTTACCAAAACTTTCATCTTCCTTAAGATTAGAGTTATCAGATATCTGCACAAAACCCTTTTTCATAAGAAATTTTAATATACGGCTTTTGTCGGCTTCAAGTCCAACAATAGAAATCTTATTCATATTAACTATTGCCATCTTCACCAACTACCTTTCTTATAACTGACTCTACAGCCAAATCAATTTTAGATTCTGCACTAGCCTTTAATTCTGTGCATTTTTTCAAAGCGTCTTCTAATATTTCTTTTTTCTTAGGTTCTGCATCACTAATAGCCTTTTTTACAAGCTCATCTTCGTAAGCCTTGGCCTCTGCCTTAGTCTTTTGAGGCATATTTAAAGCCAAAGAATCTGCTTGAGATTTTATTAAATTCGCCTCCTCAATAGCGCTTTTTTGTATGCTATCGCCTTGACTTTCTGCATCAATGATACTTTTAATAATCTCAAAAGCCATTTAAAATTCACCTCTCTTACATTTTTATTTATATATAATAACCTATATTTTCATAAAATATTATGTTTAGGTT
>JADIMX010000131.1 GCA_017694425.1 Candidatus Fimicola merdigallinarum | reverse complement strand
TTTTCTATTATTTTTAAAGAAATCTACCACTGACCTCATCTCCAATTATAATAAAATAATTAAACATTATTATATTATAACATTCTTCATCTTTTTTTGCACACAAATTTTTCTAACTCTACGACAACAAGTGGTACAAAAGAAAGTATAGCTACAATAAGCCATTTATCGAAATCTAAAGGCATAACTCTAAATATATTAGCAAATTTTTCAACATTTATTACAGAAACCTGAAGTATAATTCCAGCTACAAAAGAAAATACAAGCATTCTATTTGAAAGTATATTAATCTTAAATATAGAACCTTTTGAACGCATATTAAAAGCGTGTACAAGCTGTGAAATACTTAAAACTGCAAAAGCCATTGTTCTTCCATAGCTATATCCACTGCCTTTATCAAAGTATATATGACCTATAGAAAAAGCTATAAGGGATAAAAGACCTATCATACAGCCCTCAAGAGCTATACTAACACCTAAACCACCCGAAAATATATTGCCATTATCATAAATAGGAGGTCTATCCATAATATCCTTTTCTGCTTTATCCATTCCAAGTGCAACAGCAGGCAATGAGTCTGTAACAAGGTTTACCCACAAAAGCTGAATAGGTAAAAGTGGTGAAGGTAGTCCAAAACACATAGCTACAAATATAGTTATAATCTCACCTATGTTACTAGATATGAGAAAGTGTATAGATTTTATTATATTATCGTAAATTCTTCTACCCTCTTTTACTGCCTCTATAATAGTAGCAAAATTATCATCAGCAAGTATCATATCTGATGCACCTTTAGCAACATCTGTACCATTTATACCCATAGCACAACCTATATCGGCAGTCTTTAAAGCTGGGGCATCATTTACACCGTCACCAGTCATAGCAGTAATATAGCCTTTTTTCTTAAATGCCTTTACAATCCTAACTTTATGCTCCGGTGAAACTCTAGCAAAAACACTATAATCTTCTATATTATCACTTAAATATTCATCTGAAATATCATTTAGTTTGCTACCCTCCATAGTTTTATCACCATCTTTAAATATACCTATTGATTTAGCAATGGCTTTTGCTGTCACAATATGGTCACCAGTTATCATAACAGGCTTTATACCTGCCTTTTTACAAAGCCTTACAGCCTCAAACACCTCCGGTCTTGGTGGGTCTGTTATACCTGCCATTCCAACAAATACAATATTCTTTTCAAGATACTCTTTCTTTATAAACATAGGTTTTTGGTCGTACTCACAATAGCCTACAGCAATAACTCTAAGACCTGATTCTGCCATACTCTCATTAATATTCTTTATTCTACCTCTATCATATGATGTAATAGCCCTTTCTCTATCTCCGTCGAGAACCCTTGTACAAATATTTATAAGCACATCAGTAGCTCCCTTAGTTATAGAAACATATTTACCATTTTTCAACCTATGAACAGTAGTCATAAGTTTTCTGTCTGAAGAAAAAGGTATTTCACCTACTCTCTGGTACTCCTTTTCACTATCAAAAATATCTAATCCACTTTCAATTGCCCCCTCCATAAGAGCCTTTTCAGTTCCTTCACCTTTTACATTTCTACCGTCAAACACACAGTTATTACAAAGAGAAAATAACTTTAAAATAAATCTTTTCTTGCTTATATCCTTAACCTTGTCCTTGCTATCTGAAATACTTGTAACCCTCATTTTATTCTGTGTAAGTGTACCAGTCTTGTCAGAACATATTACACTGGCACTTCCTAAAGTTTCAACAGCCGGTAATCTTCTTATTATTGCATTTTTTCTAGCCATATTTTGCATACCTATAGCAAGAACTATTGTAACTATTGCCGGAAGTCCCTCAGGTATAGCAGCCACAGCAAGACTTATGGAAGTCATAAACATATCAAACCAGTCAAATTGCTTTAAAATACCTATTAAAAATATTAAAAGACATATTAAAACGGCTGATGTACCTAAAATTTGCCCTGTCTTTGCAAGACGTTTTTGCATAGGTGTTTCGTCATCTTCCTCATTAGTCATAAGTTTTGCTATTCTTCCCACCTCTGTATCTAACCCAGTAGAAATAGCCACAGCCTTACCTTTTCCACCTGTAATATATGTAGATGCAAAAACCATATTTTTTCTATCTCCAAGAGCAGTATTGCTATTTGTAGAAAAATTAAAGTCTTTTGAAACAGCTAAGGACTCCCCAGTTAAAGAGGATTCCTCGGCTTTAAGCTCTATACTTTCTATAAGCCTACCGTCAGCAGATATAAAATCACCATTTTCTATTATAAATACATCACCAATTACAACCTCATCTGATGGTATGTCCAAAATCTCCCCATCTCTAATAACTTTGGTATGTGGTGAAGAAAGTTTTTTAAGTGCTTCAATAGACTTTTCAGCTTTATTCTCCTGAAACACACCTAAAATAGCATTAAAAACAACTATAGCAATTATTATAAGGGAATCTATAAAATCCCCCTCGCCCTGTATTTTAGATACTACAAAAGATATAACCCCAGCAATAATAAGAGTTATAACCATAAAATCGGAAAACTGCATAAGAAACTTTACAAAAAGGCTTTTTTTCTTCTTATCGCTCGATATTATATTTTTGCCATTTTCTGAAAGTCTTTTTTTGGCCTCTTTTTGAGAAAGCCCCCTTTTAAAATCCGTTTGTAGCTCTCTTTCTAAAATTTTAATATCCATATCACGTTTATCCATTTGTTTTTTCACTCCCTAAGACAAGCTTTTGTATATTCAAAATATATTCACCATTATCATAAATAATGACAACGACATAATATATTTAGAAAAAGGGTTTTTAAATATGGATTTAAGTGTACTTATAATAGCAATATCTCTAAGTATTGACGCATTGGGAATAGGAATTTCCTACGGTGTAAGGGAAATAAAAATACCTTTGATATCTAAAGCGATAATTTCTTTACAATCTTTTTTAATAATGACTATATCACTTTTTCTTGGTAATATTATTTTCGACCTTATACCAAGCTATTTAGGGAAATATATAGGAGTTATAATACTATTTGGAATGGGAATTTTTATGATTGTACAGCCTTATTTGCCTAAAAAAGAAAAAGTATATAGAATAAAAACATTTTCCCTAAAATATGCTGGTCTTACAATAAAGATAATAAAATCACCACCTGTTTGTGATTTTAATCTTTCAAAAACAATAGAGCCTTTCGAGGCATTATATTTAGGTATAGCTCTTTCCATAGATTCATTGGGAGTTGTATTTGGAAGTAGTGCAGTTGGGATTACAATACTTCTTCCTCTTTTAGCTGTAGTATTTCAAATAATTCTTCTTTCTATTGGCATATTGTGGGGTAAAAAAGTAAAAAAAGCCTCTAATATTTCTGAAAATATTTGGGTAGCCCTATCTGGTACTATACCTGTCTCTTATACAC
>JADIMX010000130.1 GCA_017694425.1 Candidatus Fimicola merdigallinarum | reverse complement strand
ATTTTAATTTCTAATTTACTGATTATTAAAACATTAATAACTTCCAAGAATTTTTTTGACTCACTCATTCACCACAAGAAACAAATTAAATATAAATACTTCTATAGCTGATATGTAAAGGACTTAGTTATAATATAATCTAAAATTTCCACATTAAAAATATAACTTTTAAACTTAAATATCTAACTCAAAAAAACCTAAAATATTATAATTTTAAAAAACATACCTTATAAATTTTATAGTCACTTTTAAAATTCCAACCCATTAATATTTCCATTTACTTTTAAACTACAAATCCACTACATCGTACCAAATAAAAAAGCCACAAGCACTAAACTTGCGACTTTTATTTTTTAACTTAATCAAGTGAATGTATAAATAAACCACTCTGAAGTTTTGGCTCAAACCAAGTTGACTTAGGAGGCATTATCTTATTTTCATCAGCAACAGCCATAAGCTCAGCCATAGATGTTGGATACATAGCAAAAGCACCTACCATTTCGCCACTATCAACACGTTTTTCAAGTTCTTTAAGACCTCTAATACCACCAACAAAGTCAATTCTCTTGCTTGTTCTTATATCCTCTATGCCTAATACAGGCACAAGCACCTCATTCTGAAGTATAGAAACATCAAGACCGTCAATAACATCATCTTTAACTATTTCAGGTTTTGCAGTAAGGCTGTACCACTCCTTATCTGTATAGAAACCGAAAGTATGCTTTTTATTTGGTTTAAACATACCACTTTCTTTTTTAACCTCAAATTTTTCAGAAAGTTTTTCTATAAACTGCTCCTTAGTAAGGCCGTTAAAATCCTTTATAACCCTGTTATAATCAAGAATTTCAAGCTGATTATCTGGGAAAAGTACTGAAAGATAGTAGTTAAATTCCTCATTACCTGTGTAATTAGGGTTTTCTTTTCTTCTCTTTAAACCAACTTTTACAGCAGAAGCGTTTCTGTGGTGACCGTCTGCTATATAAAGATTTTTAACATTTCTAAAAAGCTCTACAAGTTTATTTATTGTAGCTTTATCATCAATAATCCAAGCTCTCTGTAAAGTTCCCTCCTCTGTTACAAAATCATACTCACAACTGTGATTAGCTTTCCAATCCTCAATAACACCATTTATATCATTGTTATACTTATAAGCAAGGAATATAGGACCTGTATTAGCATTTAATGTGTCAACGTGACGAATTCTATCCTGTTCCTTATCCTCTCTTGTAAGCTCGTGTTTTTTTATAGTGCCGTCAATATACTCATCTATTGATGTACAAACAACAAGACCTGTCTGACTTCTACCATTCATAGTAAGCTCATATATGTAAAGACAGTCCTCTTTATCCTGTATAAGAATACCATTGTTAATCATAGATAAAAAGTTTTCGTTAGCCTTTTCATAAACTCTGTCATCATATATATCAATAGACTTGTCCAAATCTATTTCCGCCTTATCAACGTGTAAAAATGAGTATGGCTTATCCTTAACCATTTCTCTTGCCTCATCACTGCTAACAACGTCATATGGAAGTGCCGGAACATCTTTCTCATATTTTTTAGCAGGACGAATACCTTTAAAACCTTTTATTGTAGCCATTATTTCTCCTCCTGTTTAAATACTATTTAATAATTGTATATTTTTTCGAACATATTTACAACAAAAATTTATAAATTAAATAAAAAAAGGGAGCTAAGCCCCCTAAAAAACTATAAATATATTTCGCAACCATTTTTAAATGAGTATATAATAGTGTCTTTAACTTTATGCCCTGTAATGCTTTCAAGAGCCTTTTTGTAAAGCTCTAGCTGTATAGTATATCTTCTTTTAAGCTCATCAACAGTAGCATTATCACTCTTGTAGTCAATTAAAACTATATCATCACCTTCATAGAAATAGCAGTCTATTATACCGTGAACCATCATTTTCTCATCAATGTTTTTGTACTCCTCTTTGCCGAAAACCTGAAAAGGAGTAAGCCCTAAAACGAAAGGCTTTTCTTTAAACACCCTGTCACTGTTTCTAACCCTTTTACCAATTTCAGAATTAAAGAATGTAATAAAAGGATATCCTTTAACCGAATTAGCCTCTTCCTCACTTAAAGTACCATTTTCAAAAAGGCTATGTACAAAAATATCTATATCTTCAGCTTTATATTCCTTTGAAAAATCCAATTTTTCCATAACTGTATGTATAACAGTACCTCTATTTTTAGCCGATATAGTATTTTCTTTAGAAAAACTCGGTATTTCAAAGTCATCATCAGTAGAGAATATGCTATTTTGCAAATATTCACTTTCATAAGCATTTCTTTTCATTTCAGATATTGATATATTTGACGGAAGTATTGTAGCATTTATATTAGGATACACCCAATTCATTCTACTGTGTATAACCTCTTTATAACCACTATAATCCTTTGAAATATCAATAGAGTTTATATCAAAATCATTTTCGCTACCAACTTCCTCAACTAAAGTCATATCTAAAACTTCGTTTTTTTCGTGGAAATATATATCCCAACAAGACTCATCATTGTAGAGCTTATCATTAAAAGACACATTCTCTGTACCAGTAATATTATATATTTTCTCACCCTGTCTATGTCTTACAAGAGCTGGAATAACCCAGTCTAAATAGTTGTTTCCTTTAAGCATTTTGTAAGGCGAAAGAGTTTCACTAGCCCCTAAAGTATCCGTTATATAACCTGTACATTTTTTCTGTATATTAGATAAACTTCCTACCATTATAAGTTTTTCTTTAGCTCTCGTCATAGCAACGTATAAAACTCTAAGCTCCTCAGAAAGATTTTCTCTATCTATCTTTTCAGCCATAACAACCTTTGTAATGTTAGAATACTTTGCCCTATTTTCATAATCTATATAATCCCCACCAATACCTAAATCTTGGTGTAAAAGAAGGCTATCTCTTATATCAGCTTTATTAAAAGTTTTACCCATACCGGCCACAAAAACTACTGGAAACTCAAGACCTTTACTTTTATGTATGGACATAATTTTTACTATATTATCATTTTCGCCTGTAATACTAGCCTCACCGGACTCAATATCATTTTTTCTAACTCTCTCAATATATCTTACAAAGTGGAATAGTCCCTTAAAGCTACTGTTTTCATACTCTTTAGCCTTATCTATTAAAAGACGTAAATTAGCCTGTTTTATATTTCCACCATAAGTGCCACCAACGTAGTCAAAATATCCTGTTTTAACGTATATTTCCCTTATAATTTCACTTACAGAAGTATACTCAGCCATATCCCTAAACTCATTTATAATACGGAAAAATTCAGAAAGTCTTTTCTCTATATCTTCATTTTTATGCTCATATTCAGAATAGTTTAAAGCACACTGAAAAAAGTTATCAGCCTTACCACCAATTTTAATATCAACAAGTTCATCACCTGTAAACCTAAATATAGGCGACCTTAAAGTGGCAATAAGAGGTATATCTTGAAGTGGATTATCTATAAGCTTTAAAAAGTCGAGTATAGTTTCAATCTCCACAGTATCAAAATACCCTGCTGTAGCCTCTGCATATGACGGTATAAACTGGCTTTCAAAAATATCTGAAAAAGCATCTGTCCAATTCTTTTTACTTCTCAAAAGAACTGTTATATCCCTATACTGAACCTTTCTGTATTCCTTAGTTTTCTTATCAAAAACCATATATCCACTTTCAATAAGCTCTTTTATTCTCTTAGCTACAAATAAAGCCTCAATTTCAGCATCACTGTATTCAAGTAACTCATCAGATATATTTTCATAAGACTTCTTCTCAATAATGTGTAGCTCTGTACTTCCTCCTACATTCCCATCAGTTTCTGGGAAAACAGCACCTGCATAAAGGGACGCCCTATCATCATAAACTATGTCGCCAAAATCCTTTGTCATAAGCTGACGGAATAAAAAGTTTGTACTGTAAAGCACATTTTCACGACTTCTAAAGTTTTTAAAAAGGTCAATTCTTTTTTCTTTCCCCTTACACTCTATATCGAAAGTTTCGTACTTCTCCATAAAAATCTCAGGCTTAGCAAGTCTAAAACGGTATATACTCTGTTTTACGTCACCAACAAGAAATCTGTTATTTTCTCCTCTACTTTTTTTAGATATAGCAGAAAGCACCATTTCCTGTATAAAATTACTGTCCTGATACTCATCTATAAGTATTTCATCATACTTTTCTTGATATTCCAATGCAATTTTAGATGGTATAGGATTTTCTATTGTAGAGCCTTCCTCTAAAAGAATTTTTATACAGTAATGACCGTAGTCGTTAAAGTCCATAATCATTCTTTCTCGTTTCTCATCACTATATTTTTTAGAGAAAAGAAGTGTAACTCTGACAAGTTCCTTTATAATAGGTGACATTTTAGATATAGTTGAAACAGAAAAATTTGGGTCTACTTTAAAATACTTCTCGCCAAGGTTTTTAAAGCTATCTTTAGCTTCATTTCTAAGGGTTTTAACCATTTCAGCTATATCTTTGTAATCGCCTTTATAAACACCAATTCGACTAGCAAAGGAAACATTTTTATACCCGTTATAACAAGACGAAAAACTTCCATCTATACTGTTATAAAAATCAAACATAGCATTGTATTCAGTTTCTAAAACCTTTTTGTAACTTTCCGGCCCATTAGGGGAGTTTATAAGGTCTAAAGCTCCTTTAAGGTCATCTAATATGCCAGAAACCTCAAACTTAATATTTTCTGCTACAAGTCTACCCCACTTTGTATCGTCAATATTTCCATTTTCCGGTATATCAAAATCATTTAGTATATCATTAGCCCACTTTTCAGGGTAAGGGTTACTCTGCAAAAATGTATACATTTTTAATATAATATCCCTAAGCCCAGTATCCCTAGTACCACCACCATAACTTTCAACAAGGGATAGAAAACCCTCGTTATCCTCACTTTCGTAAAGCTCCTCAAAAAGGTCATTCATAACCTCAGCTTTCAAAAGCTCTACCTCACCATTATCAGCAGTTCTTACAGCAGGGTCTATGCCTACCACGTTATAATTTTCTTTTACAACTCTTAAAAAGAAAGAGTCTATTGTCTTTATATCAGCACGATTTATATATACAAGCTGTTTCTGAAGATGGGCATTTTCAGGGTCCTCATTAAGCTTTTTAATAATGGCATCACCTATTCTCTCACACATCTCACCGGCAGCAGCCTTAGTAAATGTAACAACCAAAAGCCTATCTATATCTAAAGGGTTTTCCCCCTCTGTTATAAGGCTTATTATACGCTCAACTAAAACTGCTGTCTTACCTGAGCCGGCAGCCGCAGCAACGAGAATATCGCCATTTCTCTCATTTATAGCCTTCCATTGTTCATTTGTCCACGTTCCCTGTCCCATACAAAAACACCTCTTTATTCCACAGCTCTTTCAAGCCTTCTATTCATAGAAATATACTTAGTAAAAGAATTATAAAACTCATTAAAAGAATTATAACAAAAATTTTCTATAAACGCCAACGCAAAAGGGCTTAACTTATCTCTTTGAAAAACGTATTTAGCTATGGTTATGGAAAAAAGCCTTTGAAACTCCCCCTCATACTCATTAATACACTTGTACAGTAGCTCATAAACCTTTTTTTCTGCCGAATTAAACATAAATGTATAAAACAAATATTTTTCCATATGTTTTTTATCTATTATATCCCCGTTTTTCTTAAGCACCCTAATAGCATTGTGTATTGCCATAACTTTAAAAAATCTTCTTCCCCGCTCCCTGTCCATAAGAAATATATTGTCATAAAAAAAGTTGTTTTCACACTCAGCCTCAACAAAGTACTCATATATATCAACTTCAGTACTCTCTATTGAAAACTCAAAAAAATTCATATAAAAGCTATTTTTTATTTTAAATACCCTATCCATATAAAAATTTTTGGCTTCCTCAATGCTATCTCTTATAAGTTCTTTCTTTTTTGTGCATATATTTAAAAGATTAAGTATCATAAAATTTCCTCCCAAAATATTTATAACACCATTTTAAACGTGTTAAATATACTCTTTCAAATTTTTCGTTAGCACAATATTTTATATATACATAATATATTCCATAAAACAAAAAAAGACGGCTTTATTCCGTCTTTTTCTAAAATATAAATAAAATTTTTACACTTAAAAATCTACTTAATTTGCCATTATAAAAGTAAACCTGATATATTAAAGAATATTAAAAGTGCAACAGAGTCTACAAGTGTGCTAATTAATGGACCAGCCATAATAGCAGGGTCAAACCCACATTTTTTAGCAAATATAGGCAAAGTACAGCCTATTGATTTTGCAACTACAACTACACAAAGCATACTTACAGAAACAGTTACATTTATAAAAAACTGCTCCGGTTCAAAAATAGTAAGCCTTACAAAATTTACAATAGAAAGTGTTAAACCACTTATAAGTCCCACTCTAAATTCTTTCCATATCACTTTTAATATATCCTTCATTTCTATCTCGCCAAGAGCCATACCACGAATAATAAGTGTTGACGCCTGACTACCGGCATTACCACCTGTACCCATCAAAAGTGGTACAAATGTTGAAAGAGCAATAACCTTAGCTAAAAGGTCGTCATAAAGCCCCATAATAGCACCGGATATTGTACCAGATATCATAAGTATTAAAAGCCAAGGTATGCGGTTTTTAGCAAGAGCAAAAACACTTGTCTTTAAATACTCCTCGTCAGAAGGCAAAAGACCGGACATCTTCTCGATATCTTCTGTATTTTCCTGCTCGATAACGTCAACGATATCATCTACTGTAATTATACCAACAAGTCTATCTTCACCGTCAACAACAGGCATAGCAATAAGATTATATTTCTTGAAAAGATGTGATATATATTCTTGGTCATCAAGAGTTCCAACGCTTATAACATCATCATTCATAATGTCTTTTACCAAAGTATCATCATCAGCAAGTATAAGCTTTCTAAGAGCTAAAACTCCAGTAAGCTTCCTTTGACTATCCACAACGTAACAAGTGTATATAGTTTCCTTGTCAACTCCAGTCTTTCTCAACTGCTCCATAGCCCTTTTAACAGTCATATTCTCGTGGAACTGAACAAACTCTATTGTCATAATACTTCCTGCAGAATTTTCAGGATAGTTAAGGAATTTGTTTATAAGCTCTCTCTTATTGTAGTCTGTATTTCTAAGCACTTTTGTAACAAGATTTGCAGGGGCTTCACTTAAAAAGTCCACAGTATCGTCCATACAAAGCTCGTCAACGATATTTCTTACCTCATTGTCTGTGATAGATTTTACTATATGCTCCTGTGTATCAGAATCCATATAGGAAAATACATCAGCAGCATTATCCTTAGTTAAAAGACGGAAAACAAAAAGCTGTTTATCTGCTGGTAACTCCTCAAAAAATTCAGCTAAGTTGGCTGCATTTTCGTCATTAAGCTCTTTTTTAAGCTCTATATAGTTGCCAGACTCCATAAGTTTTATATATTCATCAAATATTACTTCCATTTCTTCCACTTATTCCACCTCCGTTCATATTTCAAAAAAACAACATATATGTCCATAGGCGAATAATATGAACTAAAAATAAATTTTTAGACTACAAAATAAAGGTGACTATCAATAGACACCAAAGTTTCGCCATTATAAACACAATATACATACTTATACAACGGTATACCGTCACCACAACTACTACTTCCACTGCCTTCCATTGACAATCACCTCCTTTAAAATTCAACATAAAACTACTATATATTAGTATAGTATGTATTAAAAATACCGTCAACACTATTATACACCAATTTTTTTTAAAAATAGGTAAAAAACTTGGTATTTATCTAAAATAAATTTTACAATTTTATCATAGACAAAACTATTTTTATTTATGTATAATATCATAAGAATTATGATAAAAAAAGGAGTTGCAGAGTGAAAAATGGAGAAAATCAAAAATACACTTAAAGAATTTAAGCAATTCGCCGTAAAAGGAAATGTAATAGATATGTCAGTCGGTGTTATTATTGGTGGTGCTTTTAGTAAAATTGTGTCATCAATGGTAAATGATATTATAATGCCGATAGTAGGTATCTTTACAGGTGGTGCAGATTTCAGCGGTCTTTTTTATGCAGTAGATGGGAATAAATATGCAACAATAGAGGAAGCTGAAGCTTTCACAGACACTATAAACTACGGTATGTTTATATCAGAAGTTCTTGACTTTTTAATTATGGCAGCTGTAATATTTGCAATGCTTAAACTTATAACAAAATTAAAGAGAAAAGAAGTTGAAGTAAAAGAAGAACCTACAACAAAAGTATGTCCTTTCTGTAAAACAGATATACATATTGATGCTACACGTTGCCCAAACTGTACATCAGAGCTTTAAAAGTAAAAGGCAACCATATTTAGTGGTTGCCTTTTTTTATATCTTACATATATTAAAAAATATAAATATATTTCATTATATTATTCAATATCCAACTCA
>JADIMX010000129.1 GCA_017694425.1 Candidatus Fimicola merdigallinarum | reverse complement strand
CCTATAATACCTGCCATAATGTTACTTATATATTTAAATTTAGAAGGTAGAAAATTTATAAAATACTTTAACGATTCAAAACGTATTTTTGACCTAGATAAGATTTGTGAAGAGAAACAAAAAGAAATCGAAAAACTAAACCAAGAAAAACAAAGTCTTTTAAGAGAGCTAGACGACAACCTTTATAAAGAAGTATTATCACGATATGTAGGTACTGAAATAGACGAAAGCATTACATCAGAAGAGTATAAAAGCAAACTTACCCTTATAAAATCTAGACTTAAAGACTTAGTTAAAGACGGCAAAGCAGTAGCTATTTTAAATCGTAATAATACTAAAAAATTTATAAATAACAACTCTAAACAAATCTTAAAATGTATTGATGCCGAAAGTATCCTAATATTACAGAGTGTAAATGCTAACAATATAGAAAGTAAAAGAACTAAGCTTTATAACGCATACAGTACAATAAACAAAATTTTTGAAGTGGACGGCATAAGATTAACTAATGATTACCTAGAATTAAAACTTGAGGAATTAAACACAACCTACGCATACTATAATATGAAAGAAATCGAAAAGGAACAGCAACGCATTATAAAAGAGCAAATGAAAGAGGAAGAAAAGGTTCTTCGTGAGATTGAACGTGAGAAAGCCAAAATCGAAAAGGAAGAACAGCAGTTTAAAAAAGAAGTAGATAAACTTACATTATATATGCAAAAGTCAACAGCTGATGCCGAAAAGCAATTATACATAGATAAAATAAGAGAATTGGAAGAAAAGCTTAAAGGACTTGAAGAAAGCAAGAAAGACGTATTAAATAGAGAAAGTAATACTAGAGCCGGCTTTGTGTATGTAATATCTAATATAGGCTCATTCGGTGAAAATATATACAAAATCGGTATGACTAGAAGACTTGAACCTATGGACCGTATAAAAGAATTGAGTAGTGCGTCAGTTCCATTTGAATTTGATGTTCACGCAATGATTTTCTCGGAAGATGCCCCAGCATTAGAAAATACACTACACAAAACCTTTAATGATAAGAGAGTTAATAAGATTAACCCACGTAAGGAATTCTTTAATGTAACTTTAAGAGAAATCGAAAAAGTGGTAAAAGAAAACCATAATGCCACAGTCCAATTTACAGAGCTGGCAAAAGCTGAACAATATAGAGCTGGATTAGTGTAATAATTACTCAAAATTAACAATATCATTAATAAAAATCTGAGATATATTAACCCCCACGCCTCTACCCGAGGCGTATTACAAATAAAAGGAGATGACAAAATGGTAGCCATATACACCCGTCAATCAGTTGACAAAAAGGACAGCATTTCAATAGAAACTCAAGTGGACTACTGCAAGCACGAGGCTATAAACGAGGAGATAAAGATATACACTGACAAGGGCTACAGCGGTAAAAATACAAATCGCCCTGCTTTCTTTAATCTTATGGAGGATATAAAAAAGGGTCTTATAACAAAAGTTGTAGTCTACCGAATTGACCGTATAAGCCGTTCAATAGTGGACTTTGCCCAGTTCATAAACACCATAGAAAAGTATAACTGTTCTTTCGTATCCTCCACAGAGAAGTTCGACACAGCAACGCCTATGGGTAGAGCTATGCTTTATATAATCGTGGTATTTGCCCAGCTGGAGCGAGAAACCATAGCAGAACGAGTGAAAGATAACTACTACGAAAGACTTAAAAAAGGTGGTATCGGAGGAGGCCCTGCTCCCTACGGCTTCGACATAAAGCGTGAGAATATAAATGGAAATATGTTTTCCGTATACGTTCCCAACGAAAATATTTTCGTTGTAAAGATGATATTTGAGGAGTACGAAAAAAGCTACACAACACTAGCCGACATACAGCGTATGCTAAAAGATAAAAATATCCTTACGGCAAAAGGCAAGTCTTGGGATAACGCAAAGCTTTCCTCACTCTTAAAGTCCCCTGCCTACGTTAAAGCCGATATGCTTATATACAACTACTACAACGAGCAGAAAGCTATCATATCCTCGCCTATATCAGATTTTGACGGAACGAAAGGCTGTATCCTTGCAGGCAAAAGGGAAAGTAATAGCCGAAAATATGCTGATGTACAGAATCATACACTTGTGGTATCACATCACGAGGGCATTATCCCCTCCCACACATTTATAGCTTGTCAAAATAAACTTAAGAAAAATACCCAGATTAAAAATACATTTAAAGGTAAATATACTTGGCTTACAGGACTTGTAAAGTGTGGCTACTGTGGTTATTCTATGTCCGTTAGATTTGGTAAAACTAAAGACGGAAACACCGGCTACTTCACTTGTAGTGGCAAGTATCTTTACAAGATATGCGATAAAAAACAAACTCACAGAATAAAAGATGTTGAAGAATACGTTGATAAATTTATAATAGAAAAAATAGAGAAAGCAAGTCACAAAACCCCCGACAAAAAGGTTGATAATTCCTATATAACACGCATTTTAGAAATAGAAAATAAAATCAATAATCTTATAAATTCCCTTGAAGACGCTAAAGAAAGCTCATCTAAGTACATACACCAAAGAATAAATGCTCTCGATACAAAGAAGCAGGAAATACTAAAAGAAAACGAGAAAAATATAGTTGAAAAAGAAATACCTCTCCCTACTGTGAAGGAGTATAAGGCTATGAATTTTCAGGATAAGAAAAATACGGCTATGTCCATAATAAAGGCTGTAAGGCTTACCGACGGGGATATCGATATTGTATGGAGGTGATAAATGTAGTAATATACTATTATGGAGGTGATTATATTACAAAGAAAAGGGATATGAACTTGATAAAAAAACCATAATTTAATATAATATAGAGGAACGTACTCCGGTGACCTTAGGGCTCGGGGTCTTTTTTATTTTTACTTTTGTATCTAATGTGGATAGCCTTGACTGGAAAGAGTTTGGCGTTGAACACGAAGTAAACCAAGTGCTAAACCACAAGCACCTAGGAAATGGCTCTATAATACTTTTCCACAACGACGCTAAGTACACACCTAAAGCCTTAGACACTATAATAAAAGGCTTAAAGGAAAAAGGTTATGAGATTGTACCTATATCCGAACTAATAATAAAAGACAACTACTATATGGACCACGAGGGTAGACAGAAAAAGAACTGACAAACTATAGCTTGTATCAAATATTGATACAGGCTTTTTTATTATATTTCAGCATTTAACTTAATTTTATATTACGAAACAACAAATTTAATACTATTACTATTTAATTAAAAACCAAATATCATTTGAAATATAATTTTTTTATTAATATTAAATCTATAAAAATATGTTCGCTTAATCTTATGCTATTCAAAAATTTTCATTTATACATTATAATATTATTTATATATGTGTTTTCTATTGTTTTTAATTAATCATTCTGATTATATTTCCTTAAAAAATCTGCTTTTTAGGAATGTACTCAGATATAAAAAAATTTACAATGCGAAAAGACCTTATAATATCAATAAAAAAAGAACATCTTTATATTAGATATACTTTTAATTTTTTATATTTTTTATTAAACGGAGGTTAATATGGAAAAAGGAAACTGTTATATTTACCCTGCAATTTTAACATACGAACCACAACAAGAGATATCTGTTGTATTTCCCGATTTAAATTGTGCTACAAGTGGAGTAGATGAAAAAGATGCCATAAATTCTGCTCGTGAACTTTTAGAGTGTGTATTATGTGGTCTTAAAGCAGATAATGAAGATATACCAAAACCTACTAATATTTCTGATATAAAATTGAAATCTAATGAAAAAGCAGTATTAATTGATTTTAAATGTTAAATAAATCTCTACATATATAAGGTGGTTAAAAAATGTCAATATATATTTACCCTGCAATTTTCACAAAGGAAGAAACGGGATATTCAATAAATTTTCCGGATATAGACAGTTGTTACACAATGGGCGAGGATTTAAAAGATGGCTTAGAAATGGCAGAAGATGTACTTTCATTAATGCTTTCAATCTATGAAAAAGAAGGTAAGATAATTCCTAAGCCTTCCCCGATAGAAAGAATAGAATTAAATGAAAAACAAAGGATATATTTAATAAAATGTAATACAAATATAGAATAATAATAACTATGTGACATATTATTTACTTAAAGTTTATACATAGCCTATAAAAACATAATTTGACCACCAATCTTATTGATAAACAAAAAAGGGCTTACACATATGTATAAGTCCTTTTAATCAATTTTATTATTTTCACGTTCTATTTTTTCATAAACTGCTTCTATTACAAATGCAGTAAGTGACATTCCAACCTTTTCTGCTTCTGCTTTGAAATACTCCTTTGTTCCCTTTTTCGCCCTTATTCGTATATCATCTGTTTTTTCTTTAAGATATTTAATATTAGCTCTTTTCCTTGCCTCTGTATATTCAGCCATATATAACACCTCTCTTACTATAATTACCTAATATCCTAAGCATATGACCTTTCAGCCATATTGCTTACTTCCCCTATCGCCATACACAGCCGACTGAGAAATACTTACAGCGTACACCATTTCGCTTTCTGGCAAAAATATATCTTTTTCGTATAATGTAGACTTAACTCTAAGAATATTTTTAGCCACAGAATGAACAGCCAAAACATCACATAATTTCACTTCAAAGTCATCAATACCTTTATTTTCTGCAACAAAGCATAATCTATCTGTTGTGACTACATAATCACCGAACACAACATCATTTATGTTCTTTATCTCTGTACCTTTATATATTCCAACGGAAACGGCATATAAAATTTTTTCGCCATAATTTAAAGTAAGTTTTTTGTAATCCACAGTAATATTTTTTACATTCTGTTGAAATAATTTAGTATCAACATAAGGATTTATGTACTTTACTGTATCACTAGGCAAAATATAGGATTTATCCTTATATCTCCAATTATAAAATGCCATATACATTAAAAGTGATGATACTAATATTAAAAAATTTATCAAGTTACTTACCAAAGAGTTTTTCACATTATAATCTAATATAAAAAGTATATACGACCTTACAGAAAGCCACACAAGAAACCAAATGATTAAAAAAGGTATAGCCTTTTTAATACCTTTTTTTGATTTATATTTCTTTTTCTCCTCTAAAAACTCTCTAAAATTTTTTACTACAACCAGTTTCTCATTACTTTTAAAGCCACAATTCATACAATATTTTTCATTTACATACAATGTCTTGCCACAGCTTGGATAAAATTTACTCATAATACCCCACCTCAATATTATTGTAAACTATATTTAGCTTAATGGCAATATTTGTAATGTAATAAATTTAATTATGTCTTATTTATATTAAAAAGTATAACTTTATTCATTAGAAATAAAGGCTAAAAGTTCATTATATTTTGAATTTAAATATTTATTCCAAGCAGTACTATCTAAAAACGGATTTTTATCATTATACTTAATCATATATTCTCTTTTTTCAATAAGATTTACATTAGATGTATGGTTCCCCATAAAAATATCAACTTTTTCATCACACACCTTTTTTAAAGAATTTAAATATTCTGTTCTCATACTAAGAGATGTATCGCCTATTTCATTTAAAAAATCCTTTGTAAGGGTATTAAATCCAAAACCACCATAAAAACCTACTCTTTTAGTGAATATGTATGCCTCTCCATTTGTGTCTAAAGGGAAAATACCGTGAACCCCATTATTAATAAGTCTGTCAATTTGGTTTCTTAACTCATCTAAATTAACGCTTTCATCAGCATTCATAGGTGTTAATATTGGTGTTATAATTCCTTTTAATTCAACTTTCTTCATAGTGTCCTCCTTAGGTTATTCATTTTAATATTTTATTTGCAATCCTCAAGAATATATCCTCTGTGCCAAAACCTCCAGATTTAGATATAACTTGAAGACTTCTTCCCTTTACATTTATATTTGATATAACTACACCCTGCTCAAGCTCACATAAAGGTTGTATCTCATTACAGCCAACTAGATTCATAAATCCCATAAGGGTATCCCCTCCTGTCATAAGTATAGTAATATCATCTTCAACACTTAAAATATGATTTATAATTATGCTATGGCATTTTGGTATTATGGTTCTAATATCAGCGTATGATAAGTTATTTTGCTTTAAAAATTCATCTTTTTCACTAGAGGAGTTATTTTTATCGAATGTATCAACTATAAATTTTTTACTACTTTTAAGATTTTCACATATATAATTCAAAAAATATTTTCCGTTTTCCGTATCATAATATGACGGCATTAATTTCTGTTCTAGGGTCAAATTTTGACAATAAAATTCACCTTTTTTTATGGCATATCCTACTTGTTTTTTAGTTATATCATTTAAACTACCACAAGCAATATAAAGTTTTTCAGTCTTTTCAAAATGTTTTCGTTCCGAATTTTCAAACTTAATTTTATTTACAATCTGTTCTGCTAAACCAGCACAGCCTGCAATATATTTCAAATTTTTCGTTTCAACTATATCATCAACACGTTGCGACAAGTCATTTATTGTCTGTGCATCAAAAACTAAAATACTAGGTTCATTTAACGTCTTAGGTATTTTCTCATCTGTTTTTAAACAAACTACCGAAATATCACTTTGCTCTTTTATTATGTCGGGGATATATGATTTTTTCACCGGCTCGAAAGGGTCTTTACCAAAAACACTATTTTCTAAAAGTTCCCCCTCTATATAGTGAATACCATTTTTAGTAATTCTATTTATACTGGGGTATTCTGGCAAAAAGAAAACGCTTTTATTTTCTATATCTGAAAGAGCCTGAAGTTCAGCACCTATATTGCCACGCAAGGCCGAATCGGTCTTTTTAAATATAATTTCTACAGAATTATTTTTACCCCACAAAGCTATTTTTTTTACAACTTCATATGCCTCATAAGGTTTTAAAGGTCTTGTTTCCGAATCAACTACAACAACCTCAGTTTCAGGTTTAACAACCACACTATCTAAATCACAAGTAGTGAAAACCTGTGTATTTACCCCATTTTTAGCAAACTGTATTCCTGTGTCTAATGCTCCCGTAAAATCATCAGCTATCATCAAAAGTTTTATCATAACTAAAACCCCTCTCGGTTATTTTTTATTTAACGCAAGGCGAATAGCATAATCTATTGAATTTACAAGGCTTATTTCATTAGATTCACCAGTTCCAGCTAAGTCGAAACCTGTTCCGTGGTCAACAGAAACTCTTATTATAGGTATACCTAATGTAACATTAATTCCCGCAACTGCTTCCCATTTCTGCAATTCTCTATTGTAAACAAAACCTTTAACCTTTAAAGGTATATGACCTTGGTCGTGGTACATAGCAACTACAATATCATACCAACCACCTAATGCTTTAGGGAAAATGCTATCAGGCGGTGTAGGTTTCTTTTCAGGAATATTTATACCCTCGCTAAGAGCAATATCTATTGCTGGCTGTATCTCCTCTATTTCTTCCCTGCCAAAAATACCATTTTCACCACAATGAGGGTTTAAACCAGCAACACCTATCTTAGGATTTTCTATACCAATAGCCTTACAAGCTTCGTTAGCTATTCTTATAACTTCTAAAACTCTATCTTTTTTAACTCTATCACAAGCCTCTCTAAGAGAAACGTGAGTTGAAACGTGTACAACCCTTAAATCCTCGTGAGCAAGCATCATTGTATATTTATCTGTTTTTGTATAGTGTGCGTATATCTCTGTATGTCCAGAATACTTATGTCCGGCAAGATTTATGGCTTCCTTATTTATAGCATTTGTAACAGTTGCATCAACTTCACCATTCATAGCAAGTTCTATAAGTTTAACTACATACTGAAATCCTGCTTCGCCACACATTTTTGAAACTTTACCGTATTCGTGTTTATTTATGTCAACTAATCCCATATCGTAAACATCTATTATTCCATATGTAAATTTAGCATCAGAAATATTTTTTATAGGATTTACTTTAATATCATTTTCTTTATTTAAAATTTTTATAGATTTTTCAATACAACAAGCATCACCGATTATGACTGGTCTGCATTTACTATAGGCTTCCTTATCTGATAGAGCTTTAACAGATATTTCAGAACCATTTCCGGCTGGGTCACCCATAGATATACCGATAATAGGTCTTTCGTTCATATAATCACCACCAAACTTTATTTTAAAACTTTCATATATATATTTTTTATATCTTCAAGACTTAATTCTTTCATATTGTTTACAAGCAATCTCTGCTGTTTGCTACCTGCATCAACAAGAAAATCTAAGTCATCTATACTAACACCCCATTTACTTAAGTCTGTAGGTATGTCAGTTACAGTTACAATGTCTGAAATCTGTTCTATTATATAATCAGCTTTTTCTGAAACTGTTTTTTCTATAAGTTCTGGGAATATAACATCACACATTTTAGCAAGTCTTTCCTTACAAGCATCTTTGTTAAATTCCATAACGTGAGCAAATAGTATGGCATTTGAAACACCGTGTGCAATATGATACTTACCACCTAAAGGATATGAAAGTGCGTGAACGGCAGTAGTTCCACTACCTGTTATGGAAACTCCACCATAGAAAGCTCCAAGCATCATATTAGTTTTAGCTTCCATATTATCTGGATTTTTATATGCTTCTCTTATATTTTTGAATATAAGCTTTGCTGATTCCATAGCATAAACATCTGAAAATGGTGTTGCTTTTTTAGATGTATAACACTCTACGGCGTGGGCTAAAGCATCTACACCAGTTGCAGAAACTATTGATTTTGGAAGATTTTTTATCATCTGGGCATCAAGTATTACATAATCAGGAATCATACAGTCATTAACGATACCTTTTTTAGACTGTTCTTCCGGTATTGCAACAATAGCGTTACAAGTAGCTTCAGAACCTGTACCACAAGTTGTAGGAATCATAATAGATTTAATTTGTTTTTTTACATCAGTAGTTCCATTTAATAAATCCCTAATACTGTAACTTGCACCTTTTAATATTGAACATAATTTGGCAGAGTCCATAACACTTCCACCACCAATAGCTATGATTATGTCACCCTCATAACTTTCAACTTCATTTATTACTTTTTCAACATCTGTATATGCTGGTTCAGGTTTTAAATCATCAAAAACTTTATAATCAACACTACATTCTTTTAAAATATTTTCTAAAATATCAGAAAGCCCTGTTTGACGTACTCCTTTATCAGTAAATACAATAACTTTCTTTGTATTTTCTTTTTTTAATATATCCTTTACTTTCTCAATACAACCTTCACCGCCATATAAATATGATGGCATTTTAATTTCATACTGCATTAAGAATCCCCCTTTGTTTTAATTTGAAACATTTATATTTTGTTCCTCTTGTTGAATATAGAATAACACCATTAAAATAAAGTTTCAACAAAATATTTAACTTTTTTCGTTTTATTTTGAAACATAATCATTATATTTTATAT
>JADIMX010000128.1 GCA_017694425.1 Candidatus Fimicola merdigallinarum | reverse complement strand
CCTTTTAATGTTTTAACGGCTGTTACTTACATTTCGCAGTCACGTTTATTCATTATATCAGGTTTTTTTAGTTTGTCAAGAACTTTTTTAAATTCTTTTTTAAAACTTATTTTTTTGATGTTTCGTGTCGGCTTTTGTTTGCCGGTCACGAATATTTATTATACACATATTCAAAACTATGTCAACACTTTTTTTGAAAAAAATTTAAAAATATTTAAAAACCTTTGTTTTTCATATGTATATGTCATAATTATACTATTACCAACACACTATTACAATATATTTTGAAAATATTATATTAAGTAAAAGAACTATTTTAAACATAGTTAAAAAGGCAGGTATCCCCTATTACGAGATATACCTGCCTAATAATTTAATCTTAATAATTATTACTGTCTTGGATTAGTTATTTCAGCCTGTGCGGCAGCAAGTCTTGCTATTGGCACTCTAAATGGTGAACAAGAAACGTAATCAAGACCTATCTTATGGCAGAATTCTATTGAAGATGGGTCACCACCGTGTTCTCCACAGATTCCTAAATGGATATCAGGGCGTACAGGTTTAGCTTTATTAACAGCCATCTCCATTAACTGACCCACACCTGTCTGGTCAAGTTTAGCAGTTGGGTCACCTTCATATATATTCTTATCAATGTAATCAGCAAGTATTTTACCGGCATCATCACGAGATAATCCGTATGTTAACTGTGTAAGGTCATTTGTACCGAATGAGAAGAACTCAGCCTCAGTAGCAATAGCATCAGCAGTAAGAGCAGCTCTAGGGATTTCAATCATAGTACCTACAAGATAATTCATTGTAATAGGTGCTTTATCGATAAGCTCCTCAGCTACTTCAACTATTAATTTTTTAACGTATTTTAATTCCTTAACATCTCCTACAAGAGGAATCATTATCTCTGGAACAATTTCATATCCTTTCTGCTCTTTAACCTGTATAGCAGCTTCTATAATAGCAGATGCCTGCATTTTAGCTATTTCCGGATAGCTTACAGCAAGACGGCAACCACGATGTCCCATCATAGGGTTAAGCTCGTGAAGTCCGCGACCTTTAATTTTAAGCTCCTCAACAGTTTTACCCATTTCCTTTGCAAGCACTTCATATTCTTCATCAGTCTGAGGAAGGAACTCGTGAAGTGGTGGGTCAAGAAGACGGATTGTAACCGGTCTACCTTTCATAGCTTCATATATACCAACGAAGTCATCTTTCTGATATGGTTTGATACCTGCGAGAGCTTTTTCTCTCTCCTCAACACTATCAGAGAGTATAACTTTTCTAAAGTTAAGAATTCTTTCAGGCTCAAAGAACATATGCTCAGTTCTAGTAAGACCGATACCCTCAGCACCGAAACCTACTGCAATACTAGCATCTTTTGGAGAGTCTGCATTAGTTCTTACTTTAAGTTTTCTCTTTTCGTCAGCCCAACGCATAATTTTAGCAAAATCTCCTGAGAATTCAGGTTCTACTGTTGGAATGTCCATATTATAGATTTTACCTGTTGAACCATCAAGTGATATGTAGTCGCCCTCTTTTATAGTAACTCCACCAAGCTCAAATGACTTAGCTTTTTCATTCATTTTTATTTCTTCACAGCCTGAAACACAGCAAGTACCCATACCACGAGCAACAACGGCAGCGTGACTTGTCATACCACCACGAACTGTAAGTATACCCTGTGCAGCAACCATACCCTCAATATCTTCAGGTGAAGTTTCAAGACGAACAAGGACAACTCTCTCACCGGCATTAGCCCAAGATTTAGCATCTTCAGCAGTAAATACAACTTTACCAGCAGCAGCACCTGGAGAAGCAGGAAGTCCTTTTCCGATTTCTTTAGCAGTTTTTAATATAGCAGGGTCAAAGGCTGGGTGTAAAAGCTGGTCTAACTGTTTAGGCTCAATCTTCATAAGTGCCTCTTCTTTCGTAATAAGACCCTCGTCAACCATATCAACTGCAATTTTTATAGCAGCAGGAGCAGTTCTTTTACCGTTTCTTGTCTGTAAGAAGTAAAGTTTACCTTCCTCAACTGTAAATTCCATATCCTGCATATCTTTATAGTGTTTTTCTAATTTATTAGCAATAGCCATAAACTGGTCATAAACCTCTGGCATATCTTCTTTAAGTTTTGCAATAGGTTTAGGAGTTCTAACGCCGGCAACAACGTCTTCACCCTGAGCATTAACAAGGTATTCACCCATCATAGTTTTCTCGCCTGTAGCTGCGTTTCTTGTAAAGGCAACACCAGTACCTGATGTATCACCCATATTACCAAATACCATCATCTGAACATTTACGGCAGTACCCCAGCTATAAGGGATATCGTTCATCCTTCTATATACAAAGGCTCTAGGGTTATCCCAAGAATGGAATACAGCTTTAGCAGCAGCGTATAACTGTTCTTTAGGCTCTTGAGGGAATTCTTTGCCTTGGTCTTCAAAATAAAGTTTTTTGAATTCACAAGCCACAGTTTTTAAATCTTCTGCTGTAAGGTCAGTATCGTATTTAGCACCAACCTTTTCTTTGTATTCATCAAGAAGTCTTTCGAATTTTGATTTTGAAACACCAATAACAACATCAGCAAACATCATAATAAATCTTCTGTAAGAATCCCAAGCAAATCTTGGATTTCCTGTCTTTTTAGCAAGACCTTCAACAGAAACATCATTAAGACCTAAGTTTAAAACTGTGTCCATCATACCAGGCATAGATGCTCTGGCACCGGAACGAACAGATACTAATAATGGGTTTTCAGTATCACCAAATTTTTTACCTGCTAATTCCTCCAATTTAACTAAGGCTTCATCAATTTGTTTTTTCATATTAGGTGTTAATTCTTTTCCGCCCTGATTATAATCTGTACAAGCCTCTGTTGTTATTGTAAAACCTTGGGGGATAGGAAGACCCAGTCTTGTCATCTCTGCCAAGTTGGCTCCTTTACCTCCGAGTAAATTTCTCATAGAAGCGTTACCTTCGCTAAACATATAAACGTACTTTTTACTCATCTCTAAAACCTCCCAATCCTCTATAAAACTTAAAAAATCAAAAACTCTTATGCAACAATATAGTGAGATTTATATGAATAATGTACATAAAATTCATTTTCGTACATAAATATAAGCCACATATTATAGCTATGTTTTTGTTTCGTTATTTATTATAACATTAATCAAATAAAATCTCAATAATTTAATAGTAATATTGTATTAAATTATTAAAATTTATTTTTTAAATGTTAAAATAACTCAAATTTTAGATTATAAATTATATTTTTTTAATATATTTTCTATAAATTTGTATTTTATAACTTTAATAACATAAAACTTTTTTGTATTTGAATAAAGTATACAAATTATATATTAAAAATAAGTTTTCGAATAATTATACTGTATAAATTAACTGTACTAATTGTTTTAAATTTAATCAGCATTAAATTCACAAATACTAATTATAAGACTTATTTATATTAAACTCGTAAATATACTTTATAAAATATAATCCTTAAGGAGTGGTTTAATATGAATATTCTTAAAAATTTTACAGATTTACTTTGTGGAGTTTTCGACAACTCAGTACAACTTGAAAGATTTAAAAAAGAAGGTATAGAAGGCTATCCTTTCGCAAAACACGTAAACACTGTATTAAATGACAAAATCAAAAATTTACCTAGCGATTTTAAAGGAATCTTAATTCTTGAGGAAAGCTACTACACAGTAAATGACCATACAAACTCAATGCCTCATATTTTTCTTTTCACAGAAGAATCAGACGGAAGTGTAAAACTCACATCATATGAAACGCCTGAAGGATATACAAAACAAAATCTCACATATGAAAACATTGATACATTAGATTTTGAAGGTCTTAAAGTATCTGAAAAATTTACTCCAGCAATATACAAAGAAAATAACGGTGTATGGGAAGGTGGAAGTGTAAGCAATTTCTCACCTGTAATGCAGTTTAAACTTTTTGAAAGATTTTCTAAAGACGTACTTGAAGTATCTGAAATAATAGAAGTAAACGGAAAAAGAACATTTGGCTACGATTTACCTTTAGAATACAGAAGAATATAATAAAAAAAGCAGAGTTTTTAAACTCTGCTTTTTTTATTAATTAAAATTCCATTTTACCTTTAAGGTAAGGAATAAGTTCATCTATTGAAAGTCTAATCTGTTCCATAGTATCTCTATCCCTAACTGTAACAGTATTGTTTTCTAAAGAATCGAAATCGTATGTTATACAGAAAGGAGTACCTATTTCGTCCTGTCTTCTGTAACGCTTACCGATACTTCCAGCCTCATCATACTCAACATTAAACTCTTTAGCAAGCATAGAGTAAACCTCTGTTGCTTTCTCTGAAAGTTTTTTAGATAAAGGAAGAACAGCAGCTTTAACAGGTGCTAATGCTGGGTGGAAATGAAGAACTGTTCTAACATCTCCCTCTCCTACTTCCTCCTCGTCATAAGCTGAGCAAAGGAAAGCAAGTGTAACTCGGTCTGCACCTAAAGATGGCTCTATAACGTAAGGGATATATTTTTCATTCATTTCTTGGTCGAAGTATGACATATCCTCACCAGATGTGTTCTGATGCTGTGTAAGGTCAAAGTCTGTTCTATCAGCTATACCCCAAAGCTCGCCCCAACCGAATGGGAAAAGGAACTCAATATCGCTTGTAGCTTTACTGTAGTGTGAAAGTTCTTCCTGTTCGTGGTCACGAATACGCATTTCGTCATCTTTTATACCTAAGCCTTTAAGGAAGTTTACACAGTAATCTTTCCAGTATCCGAACCATTCAAGGTCTGTGTCAGGTTTACAGAAGAATTCAAGCTCCATCTGTTCGAATTCTCTTGTTCTGAAAGTAAAGTTACCTGGAGTAATCTCATTTCTAAATGATTTACCAACCTGAGCTATACCGAAAGGTATTTTCTTTCTTGATGTTCTCTGAACATTTTTAAAGTTTACGAATATACCCTGAGCAGTTTCTGGACGAAGATAAACTGTATTTTTAGCATCTTCTGTAACACCCTGAAATGTTTTAAACATAAGGTTAAACTGTCTAATATCTGTAAAGTTGTGAGCACCACAGCTTGGGCAAGGTATGTTGTTGTCGTCAATGAACTGTTTCATTTTCTCATTGCTCCAACCGTCAACAGCCTCTTCTGGCATACCTTTTTCAGCCATAAAGTCCTCTATCATCTTGTCGGCTCTAAATCTCTCTTTACATTCCTTACAGTCCATAAGCGGGTCGCTAAATCCACCAACGTGACCTGATGCAACCCAAGTCATAGGGTTCATAAGTATAGCACAGTCAACACCTACATTGTATGGGCTTTCCTGTACAAATTTTTTCCACCAAGCTTTTTTAACATTGTTTTTAAGCTCCACACCAATAGGGCCGTAGTCCCAAGTGTTGGCAAGTCCACCGTAAATTTCTGAACCTGGGTAAACAAAACCTCTTGCTTTAGCAAGTGCAACAATTTTTTCCATCGTCTTTTCCATTATATATACCTCCGAAAAAATTTAGATTTTTGGGATATTAAAGGGATATTTTTTAAAATAAAAAAAGCCCTCAATCCCATTACAACAAAAATATATTGTAAGGGACGAAAGCCATTAACTTCCGCGGTTCCACCCTCTTTGACACATAAAAATATATGCCCTCTCATAGAAAAATGCTCCGAAACGCCTTCATACTGCTTAACTACCGACTTACACCAACCGTCAGCTCTCTTTAAGTATACACAGTACTACTCCTTTTCATCAACGCAATTTATTAACTTATTTATAAATCTATCAAATGTATCTAAATTTGTCAATACCTTAAAGGCTCTCGGCAAACTCAAGGGTTTTAAAGGTCATATTTATATGAGAAGCAATATATTTTCTTGATATACTTCTAAGCTCAAAGAAAACCTCGTCAGATACCTTAAATGAAAATAGTTTTTTAATATCACTACATAATATATACTTAAGTGCCGATAAAGTGCCACCGGATATAAAACTACCGTCAAAACCTTTTTTCTTACACTTTTCACACATAACTCCACCCTCAGCCATAGAAAAATAGCTAAGGCTTTCATTATTACCACAAAAAACACAGCTATCTGTTTCAGGCATAAAACCCATAAGGGACATATATTTTATTTCAAATATAACTGTTAAAAATCTAGGGTTTATATCTGTTTTTGATAGTACAGATAGAGTTTTTAAAAGAAGTAGCATAATATCGTCACACTCCATATCCTCGGGGCAAGTTCTCTCCACCAAATCAACAATATATGAAGCGTAGGCAAGTTTTTCTATATCCGTTCTTATATTATAGAAGTTTTCTATAATTTCAGCTTGGTTTATATTGTAGAAATTTTTACTTTCAAAGGCTACATAATCGCAGTAGGAAAAAATCTGACTAGATGCCATAAGAGGGCTTTTAGACTTTCTTGAACCCTTAGCCGACATAAAAATCTTACCTTTACCCTTAGCAAGCACAATAAGGTTTTTACTGGTTTCACCTTTATTCATTTCCTTTATAACTATACCTCTAATCTTCTCAATAGCCATAAACGCACCACTTCCGTATGTAAAAATAGGTGGATATAAAATCCACCTTAAAATATGTTCATAATCTTGTTTTCGCCAAAATGTGCTACTTCAAGACCACCTTTGTTAAGGCTTTCAAAGTCATTTCTCTCTCTTTCCTTATACTTAAGGTAAATCTCAACATTTCCACTTTTCTCAAACATTGTCCATAATAAATCCATATACCGAACCCTCTTTCATATAAACTTAATTATACACTTATATGTTCTCCCGATAATAGATTTATATTCTCCCAATATTTCTTAAATATTTTTTGAATCGTAGCCAAAATTTTTAAGTAAAAAGTCGCTATCTCTCCAGTCCTTTTTAACCTTAACCCAAAGCTGAAGATTTATAGGAGAGCCTAAAAGATTTTCTATATCCTGTCTTGCGTATGTTCCAATTCTTTTAAGCATAGAACCCTGCTTACCGATTATAATTCCCTTGTGGGAATCTCTTTCACAGTATATAGTAGCTTGAACATCTACAAGATTTTTATCTTGTCTTTTTTTCATAGATGTTATTTCAACAGCAATACCGTGAGGAATTTCGTCTTGTAAAAGTCTTAATGCTTTCTCTCTTATTATCTCAGATGCTATCTGTCTTTCAGGCTGGTCAGTAACCATATCTGCTGGGAAATACTGCGGTCCTTCCGGAAGATATTTCTTTATAACCTGTAATAATGTGTCTGTATTTTCTCCCTTTAATGCTGAAACCGGTACAATTTCAGCGAAATTGTAAAGACCTCTATAAACATCTATAACCTTTAAAAGAGTTTCTTTCTCTACTGTATCAACCTTATTTATTACAAGCACAACAGGAGTTTTTACATTTTTAAGTTTTTCTATAACGTAGCTATCCATCTCCCAAACCTTTTCACTAGGTTCAACAAGCATAAGCACCACATCAACCTCATTAAGGCTTGTTTCTGCTGATTTTACCATATAATGTCCAAGTTTTGATTTAGGTTTATGTATACCTGGAGTATCGATAAATACAGCCTGATAATCCTCTTTTGTAAGTATACTTGTAATTTTATTTCTAGTTGTCTGTGGCTTATTTGATATTATAGCTATCTTTTCGCCAATAAGACAGTTCATAAGTGTTGATTTTCCTACATTAGGCTTTCCTACAAGTGAAACAAAGCCTGAATAAAATTTCTTTGCCAAAATATTCTCTCCTTAAAAAATTTATTTTATACTATCGTACATTTTTCTTATACTTTTAAAGTCCTCCCAAGCAGGACGTTTTTTGCTAGGGTCACGAAGCAATGCTGACGGGTGATATGTAGCTATAAATTTATAGCCTTTTTTGTCATACCATTTACCTCTATCCTTAGTTATCCTAAAATCCGGTGAAATAATAACCCTAGATGCAATTCTACCAAGGCAAACTACTATTTTAGGTTTTACAAGCATAAGCTGATACCTTAAATAATTAAGACAAGCCTCCTGCTCGTCGTCGTGAGGGTCCCTATTACCTGGCGGTCTACATTTTACAACATTTGCAATATAAACCTCATTACGACTAAGGTTTATAGCACTAAGCATTTTATCTAAAAGCTTTCCAGCGTCACCAACAAAAGGTTCTCCCGTCAAATCCTCCTGTCGCCCCGGACCTTCCCCAACAAACATTATATCTGCATTTTTATTGCCTGTACCTATAACAATGTTTGTCCTAGTTTCCCAAAGTCTACACTTTTTACAACCTCTACAAGCACCCTCTAGCATTTCCCAGCTTTTCTCTGCCAAAAAATCACCTTCTTTTAAATCTCAAAGACTAAAGGCATAAGGCAATAAATCCCTAACCTTAAAAACTTTAATTTCTCTGTTATTATCCTCAAGTATAACTTCCCCGTCAAGCATAAATTCTGACATAACCTGACGACATATGCCACAAGGGAAAGTTAAATCCTCTCCACTTCCCACAACTGCAATCTTCAAAAATTCTCTTTTACCCTCGGACACAGCCTTAAAAATAGCCGTTCTCTCAGCACAGTTTGTAGCACCAAAACTTGAGTTTTCAATATTACACCCTGTATATATTGTACCGTCTTTGCATAAAAGACAAGCCCCCACCTTAAAATTTGAATATGGTGAGTATGAATTTTCCATAGCTTCCTTAGCTTTTTCTATAAGTTGCCTATTATCCAAAAGTATCCCTCCCAAATAATTTTACTCTCTAGGTATACCGGCAATATTTAATATTTCTTTCTGTTTTTTAAACATAACTTCCTCTTCCTCTTTAACCATATGGTCGTAACCAAGAAGATGTAACATACTATGAGCAGTCAAAAATGCTATTTCTCTTTTTAAAGAATGACCATACTCTTTTGCCTGCTCCATAGCTCTCTCAACAGATATTATAATATCCCCAAGAATAATTTCGTCATTCTCGTTTACGTCACAAATTTCATCTTCCTCAAAAGTAAGCTGTGGAAAACTTAAAACGTCAGTAGCCGAATCAATATTTCTAAATCTGCTGTTTATATCTTTAATTTCATTATTATCAACTAAAGAAACGCTTATTTCACAGTCTGTATCAAAATCTTCATACTCAAGACTTAAAAGAGCAATTTTCTCTATCATTTGAAAAAATTCCTCGTCAAACTGTCCCTCATATCTATTGTCAAAAAGAACTGTCATTTTTCTTTCTCCTTTTCTTTCTTCTCCATAACCTCTTTGTTATGCTTTGATGCCTCTTTTAATTCCTCGCTCTTAGGATATGAAACTCTCTGATGATACATACCCTCAAAAACTTTAACAAATGAATGTCTTATAGTTTCAAGGTCCTTCATTGTAAGGTCGCAATTATTAAGCTGACCGTCATCAAGCTTGTCCTTTATAATATTTTTTATCATCTCGTCAGCACGACCTATATCGTTACCATCTTTCATAATACTTCTAACCCCAGCCTCAACAGAATCGGCAAGCATAACTATAGCAGACTCCCTGCTTTCAGGTATAGGACCTTTATACCTAAAGTCAGCCTCGTCTACACCTTCATCAGAGTATCTTTTTGTAGCCTTAAAATAAAAATATTTAACAAGAGTAGTACCTTGATGTTCCTGTATAATACTTTTTATAGATTTTGGTAATCTCTTTTCGTTAGCAATATCAATTCCATTTTGTATATGCTGTATTATAATCTTAGCACTACTGTATGGGTCTAAATTATCGTGAGGATTTTCACCCATTTGATTTTCGCTGAAATACATAGGGTACTTTAACTTTCCTATATCGTGATAATATGCCCCTACCCTAACCAAGGTAGCATTTGCCCCAATATCTAAAGATGCCCTTTCTGCAAGGTTTGCAACCATAAGTGAGTGATGGTATGTACCAGGGGCTTCTATCATAAGTTTTCTTAAAAGCTCATTATTAGGGTTTGCAAGTTCAAGAAGTTTTATTGTGGTGTTAGCCTCAAAAACTGCCTCCCATATAGGTAAGCTACCAATAGTTATTATAAGACAAACCACACCTATTATGGCAGAATAATATCCGTCTTTCAAAAGATTTACGCTGTAGCCACTTTCAAAAAACAATGCCAAAGAGAAACGCGTTATAAAATTTACCAAAAACACACCGAAAGCAACAAATATTATTCTATTTCTTCTGTCAGTATACTGCATAAAAAGTGCCGAAAATGTACCAGTTACAACAAAGTATAAAGCATACTGCATATCGCCATTAAATATAAATGTGCCTATAACTGCAACAAACACATTAAAAACAAGTGCTGTGTTTAAATCTATAAGTATTGATGTAAGCATAGCAAAAATCACCGTAGGTATAGGCGAAAAATTAGTCATATGGGCAGTAAGCCTAAGAACTAAAACAGTTATTATATAAATAGTAAAAAGCATAAGCATTTCACTAGGTTTATATATAGACTGCCTTTTTTGGCTATATAGATATATGGAAACAGCAATAAAAATCATAGCAGAAACAATGAAACTACCCATTATAGGAAGTATGTTATCACTACTTTCATTGTCTATAAGGTTTAAAAGCTCTAACCTATCGTATATATCCTGTGTTATAACTTCGCCTTCGTCAACTATCTTCTGATTTTTCTTTATAATAACATCAGAAACTTCAGATACCTTCCTCTCTCTGCTGGCCTCCATACTCTCCTCGTCTATAACAAGATTAGGATTTATAGCACTAGACATAATAGCACTTGCCATTTCCTTTAACGTATCACTCCAACTTAAAGTAGATATTCTCTCTTTAGCAAGCTCGCAAGCCTTATCCTCCCCATCATCAGTTACACCCTGCTCATAAACATATCGTATTATAGACTGTATATCATCAACAAAAGTGTATCTGTCAAACTGACTAAGTGAGTTATAGCTAACGTATTGAGAATAGGTAAGGACAACAGGAAGTTTAAAGCTAGTTTCCTGTAAAAGAGAATCAAGACTTTCTCCGTTATCATATCTTAAAAGCATACTGTCAAGCTCGTTAAAGAAATCTGAAACATCTTGCCTACTTTCCTGCTCCACATAAGGATTATGCTTATACAGAGGGCTTACACTATCCCTAGCCTCCTCCTTAAGCCTTTCGGTAGCTATAGTATCAACTGTGTCAACCGGTGCTACATATTTCTTTGTGGCAACACTTCCAACTTGAATATTCTCTTTTTCTCTAATGTAAGAACCAGTTGTAATAGAGAAAAAAGTCACAAGAACAGCAACCACCATAAGCACCGAGTTAAGTATTAAAATAGCTTTCTTGCTAAAATTATCGGAAAAACTCAATTATATCACTTCCGCTTCTTATTCTCATATTTTTCATAAGCATTTATAATTTTCTGAACAAGAGGGTGTCTTACAACATCTCTGTTTGTAAACTGCAATATTCCAATGTCGTCAACTGATGATAGTATTTTAACTGCATCTACAAGACCAGACTTTTTACCCTCTCCAAGGTCAATCTGAGTAAGGTCACCAGTTATAACAGCCTTAGAACCGTATCCAATTCTAGTTAAAAACATCTTCATCTGCTCAGGAGTTGTGTTCTGTGCCTCATCAAGCACAATAAAGGCATTATCAAGAGTACGACCTCTCATATAGGCTAAAGGTGCTACCTCTATAAGCCCTTTCTCCATATTCTGCATAAACTTTTCAGCACCCATAATCTCATAAAGTGCATCATAAAGTGGCCTTAAATAGGGGTCAACTTTCTGTTGTAAATCTCCTGGAAGAAAACCAAGTTTTTCACCAGCCTCTATTGCCGGTCTTGTAAGTATAATTCTATTAACCTCATTATTTTTAAAAGCTGTTATAGCCATTGCCATAGCAAGATATGTTTTACCTGTACCGGCAGGACCTACACCAAAAACTATTGTATTATCTCTAATAAGGTCTATATATTTTTTCTGCCCAAGAGTTTTAGGCTTTACAGGTCGTCCGTTTATAGTAAGGCATATAGCATCATCATATATTCTCTCAACCTGAGAAAATTCTTCGTCTGCACTCTGCATAAAATATTCTACATTTTGGTCACCTATAACCTCGCCTTTTTCAGCTATATTATTTAAAGACTGAAGAACATTGTAAGCCTTGTCGCAAGATACTTTATCTCCAACAACCTTTACACCCTCGCCTCTATTTACAATTTTAACTCCGTATTCTTTCTCTATCTTCTTAACATTTTTGTCGAACTGTCCAAAAACATTTGAAATATTTTCGTTTCGTATTTCAACAACCTTTTCTGTCTGTTCCAAAGTATTACTCACTCCTTAAACGTCTTTCGTCAATTCTCTCTATTACGGCAACTGTTGTCTTTGCGTAAACCTTGTTATCCTTAACTATATACTCTGTATCTTTTTGAACTATATCACCCTCAGGTATATTATCCATAATATTTTCCTCAATTTTGTATTCTATGATACTTTTAGCCTCGTCTTCGGTGCGTTCTTTATCCACAACTTCATACTCCATATATTTTTCCTTTATTATAGAAATAGGCAAGTCATAGTCACCAATAGACAGCTTATTTTCATAAACTACGGTCTTATCAAAATTTTCATATAAAATATTAGGGCTTAGTATATTAATTATAATATCCTTAAATTTAAAATAAGTATCATTTTTTTCATTTCCAGTATATATATTTTCTGTATAAAAAAGAGGTACTTCGTTATAAAACTCATACCATATCTTAGCAAAAACTTTAGCCTTAGCAGAAGTAAGCTGTCTGCCTACTTCCTCCTCACCGTCTTTAAGTATAATCTCGCCACTTACAAGAACATCACCTTTATATATAACATCACCTTGTGATACTAAAGGCGTTCCTGAAGAAACAGCTACACTTTCTATTATACCATCTTTTGTAGCCACAATATCACTAGGAGTGTTGTCCTCCATATCTGTTTTTTCAATGGTTTCAGATATTTTTATAATCATATCTGTACCTTTTAAGCTAACAGATGCCCAAGATATGTCGGGAAACTCCTCTATAAGTTTTTTAGCTATATCTTTAGTATCAACTTTAAATTTTAAAGTCCCAGCCTTTATGCCCTCTTTCTCCAACATTTCAATAATAGAAGTATCTAAAACCCTATCATTACCCACAACATCTATTTTCCAAAGGAAAGAAGAAAGTATGTATATAAAAATGACAAAGGCAGGTATTCCCAAAGCTAGTAACTTTCTTTTTCTGTATCTATATACGAAAAAAGGAAGCCCACATCTATTAACTATTTCAAATTTACACCCTGTTTTCCTAGCACACTCTTTCAAAAGTTTAAAACCGGAAAGCGAAACTTTTATGTAAATATAGCCGTCATAGGTTTTCATATCCCATATATAAATCCCTCTGTAAGATGCCATATTTATAAACCTTTCCGTTGAAAAACCGGATACCTTTATAATAACATATCCCTTTAAATAATTCCACAATGCCAAAAACATTAGTATACCCCCAGTTTACGCCATTAAATAAACTCAATAGATGACAATACACCTTTTATATTTAGACATTCTGATGTTATTTGTCCCAAAACAAGATTTTTGCCTGTTATCCTTATAACTCCACACTTTGTATTTATTCTTATTCTGTCGTCACCATACTCAAGTATTCCCTTAAAATTTTCTATCATAATCTCCTCCCTGCCAGTAAGGGATATAAGAGGTAAATCCAGCATAACCTCCCTAGGAAGTTTAAGTGTTTCTGTAAAATTTCTCTTTATATCAAAGCCCAAGCTATTAACCCCCAAAATATAGTTTATATAAAATATTATGCAAATTTTAAATATATAATTACACATTAAAAAAGAGCATATATATATGCCCTAGAAATAAAATAAGCCAGCAATAAACTTAAATACCCAAATTTATTTTTATAAGTATATAATCACATTTAATATAAAGCCTTAAAAAATAATAAATATTTCCCCGTATATTTATTTTTATAGCTTATGGGATTAAGTTAAATCGCTGACTTTATGTTGCTAAATAGCTAATGATACCTAGTATAAAATTAACTATAACAACTTGCTACTATTAAATTAAAAAATAAATTTATCACTATGATAACATACACGTAAACATAATTCCATAATTTCACAGTTGATTTTTGACATATGTCACAAAAACATTAAACACAAAATACATAATTCAAAAATTAATCTAATTCTACTTAAATAACCCCTTATAATATATTAATCTTATATCTAAAAATTACTATATTTAAATAATTACAAATCACTAAAACCAACTAAAATTTATACTTCTATATCTCCAATATACCTAAAATACTACTACATAAAATTCAAAAATCATTTTATAATAAATTCAGCAATCACATAAATTAGCCTTTAAAACCAAAAAGCCTTACACTTTTTATCTATCAAACTAACAATAGAACCGAACTATCTCTCTTGATTTTAACCACCTAACTAAGCCTATTCTCCTTACATACACTCATTTTTAAACCCTAAACCACACTACCTAAAAAATATGTCTATATTTCCAAAAACGCAAAAAAAGAGTACAGATAAAATCTGTACTCTAAAACTTACTTCTGTAATAACTTTTTAACGTAACTACTTACGATTTTGTTATCTGCACGGCCTTTCACCTTAGGTGTAACCGCTGTCATAACTTTGCCCATATCTTTAATGGACTCTGCTTGGACTTCTTTTATAGTTTCATCAACAATTTCTTGAATTTCTTCTTCAGTCAACTGCTCTGGAAGGTATCCCAACAGTACGTCAATTTCTTTGTTGAGATTTTCTATTAAATCAGTTCGTCCGCTTTTTTCAAACTCAGGTAAAGAATCACGACGTTTTTTAAGCTCTTTAGCTATAACATCGAGAACACCATCGTCATCTAATTCAATTTGTTTATCTTTTTCAATTTGAAGTACGCCTGAACGTATAAGTTGCACCGTATTTTTCTTAACAGTATCCTTAGCTTTCATAGCGTCTTTCATATCTTGCAAAAGTCTTTCTTTTAAAGACATAATGGTCATCTCCTGCAATATAAATTATCTGAATTTACGTTTTCTTGCAGCTTCTGATTTCTTTTTGCGTTTTACGCTAGGTTTGTCGTAATGTTCTCTTTTGCGAACTTCTCCCATAATACCATCTTTTGCACAGCTTCTTTTAAAGCGGCGAAGAGCACTATCTAAGGATTCATTTTCTTTTACTTTTACCTCTGACATGAATTTCCCTCCCTCCAGGTGCGAGATTCGTTTGTGGACTCAAGAATAAAATTTCCTATCTCTTACCACACATTATAGAATTATACACAAAAAAATAATTCACGTCAATAATAAAAATCCTTTTATTAATCAAAACTTTTATTGAAAATTGGCTTTATTATCATTTTTTGTTCTTTTAAATATAGCAATTCCAAGTGGTGGCACTTTTATAGATATACTATTTTGACGTTTGTTCCAGTCAATTCTTTCACTTTCAATGTCTTTTCTATTGACAACACCACTTCCGCCATACTTCTCCTCGTCGCTGTTAAACACTTCTGTATATGTTCCTGAAACAGTAACACCTACTCTAAAATCAAAGTATGTAGCCGGTGTAAAGTTGCAAACGAATAAAAGCTCATCTTCAGGGTTATTACCCTTTCTAACGAAAGATAAAATACTTCTTTCATTGTCATCACACTCTATCCATTCAAAACCTGTGCTATCAAAATCTTTCTCCCACATAGCCGGATTATCTAAGTAAAATTTATTAAGGTCCTTAATATAATTCTGTAAATTCTTATGGTCGTCATAGTTTAATAAGTGCCAGTCAAGACTTCTAGCCTCACTCCACTCTGAGAACTGACCAAACTCATTACCCATAAAGTTTAACATCTTTCCTGGGTGACCATACATATATCCATATGCAACTCTAAGATTTGCAAACTTCTGCCAAAGGTCCCCTGGCATTTTTGTAGCCATAGAGCCTTTCATATGCACAACCTCGTCGTGAGAAAGAACAAGTATAAAGTTTTCTGTATAGGCGTAAACAAGGCTAAATGTAAGGTTATTCTGATGATACTTTCTATATATACAATCTTTTTTAAGATATGTTAAATAGTCGTTCATCCAACCCATATTCCACTTCATAGTAAAACCAAGTCCACCGTACTGTGCCGGTGTAGTAACTCCAGCCCAAGATGTACTTTCTTCAGCTATCATCATAACTGACGGGTGTGCACCTGTTATGACAGAGTTCATATGTTTTAAAAACTCCTCTGCCTCAAGATTTTCTCTGCCACCTCTCTCATTAGGTATCCACTCGCCACCATTTTTACCGTAATCAAGGTAAAGCATTGAGGCAACAGCATCTACTCTAAGACCGTCAAGGTGGTACTCCTCTATCCAATATATAGCATTAGCTATAAGGAAGTTTCTTACTTCGTTTCTGCCATAGTTAAATATAAGTGTTCCCCACTCTGGGTGTTCGCCTTTTCTAGGGTCAGCGTGTTCATATAATGCTGTACCGTCAAACTTAGCTAAACCGTGAGCATCTTTAGGGAAATGAGCCGGTACCCAGTCTAAAAATACACCGATACCGTTTCTATGGCATATGTCGATAAACTCCTTAAATTCTCTAGGGTTTCCGTATCTACTTGTAGGAGCATAGTATCCTGTAACCTGATACCCCCAACTACCGTCAAATGGGTGTTCCTCAATAGGCAAAAGCTCTATGTGAGTATATCCCATTTCTTTAGCGTACTTAACAAGTTTTTCACCTGCCTCAAGGTATGTAAGAGAGCGATTTCCCTCCTCAGGCACTCTCATCCAAGAGCCTAAATGAACCTCGTATACATTCATAGGGCTATTGTAAACGTCAATGCTATCACGTTTTTTTACCCACTCATCATCTTGCCATTCATAGCTATTTATATCAAAAACTATTGAGGCCGTATCCGGTCTTAATTCGCTATAAAAACCGTATGGGTCAGATTTAAGGCAAGTGCTATTATCCTGTGCTTTAACGTGATATTTGTACTTGTCCCCCTCGCAAAGGTTAGGCACAAACATTTCCCAAATACCAGATTCACCAAGTAATCTCATCTGATTTCTTCTCTCGTCCCAGCTGTTAAAGTCACCTATAATACTAACACTTTTGGCATTAGGTGCCCAAACGGCGAAAGATACACCTAAAACACCGTCAACCTCTCTTATGTGTGCTCCAAGCTTTTCATATATTTTGTAATGGTTTCCGGCATTAAAAAGATATCTGTCGTACTCGCTTAATGTTGGAGCAAAGCTATATGGGTCGTAAGTTTCCCACTCGTTGCCCTGAAAGTCTGCAACGGAAATATAGTAATTAAACCACTTACTTCTATCAGGTATAATAACCTCAAAAAAGCCGTCTTCGTGAATTCTAGTCATTTCATATTTTTTACTTTTATCTTCAGCATCAATAACAGTAATTGTGCTTGCCTGAGGTATGAATTGTCTTACAGAAACAACAGTACCCCCTTCACCGTCTTTAACCTCGTGCATACCAAGTACGTCGTGTGGATTACTGTGTTCAACATTTACAATTCTTAAAAGTTCAGTTACGCTTGTAGTTGTAATCATACCTATGCCCCTCTCTCTTTATTAAAAACCCCTGTATATATCAATAGTAATTATTATTTTATTTTATTAAATGCCTGTTCAAAATCAGCGATAAGGTCGTCTACGTCTTCAATTCCCACAGAAAATCTTATCATATCCGGTGAAACTCCACAGCTTATAAGCTCATCATCTGAAAGCTGTCTGTGAGTTGTGCTTGCCGGCTGAAGTACAGAGCTTCTAGCGTCAGAAACGTGTGTAACTAAAGCCACAAGTTTTAATGAATCTATAAATTTTCTACCTGCATCACGACCACCTTTAACTCCAAATGTTAAAACACCACTAGCTCCCTTAGGAAGGTATTTTTTTGCAAGGTCATAATACTTATTATCTGAAAGATACGGATATTTTACCCAAGTACACATTTCGTGATTTTTAAGGTATTCTGCCATTTTTAAAGCATTTTCACAATGTTTATCCATTCTTAAATGTAAAGTTTCGCTACCTAAATTTGTAAGGTATGAGTTAAAAGGACTAGCAGTCATACCCATATTTCTCATAACATTTGCCCTAGCTTTAACTATATATGCAGATGAGCCAAACTTCTCAACATAGCTTACCCCGTGATAACTTTCATCTGGCTCTACAAGACAAGGGAATTTACCGTTATCCCAGTTATAATTTCCACCGTCAACAATCATTCCACCTAAAGCTGAGGCGTGTCCATCTATGTATTTTGAAGTTGAGTGAATAATAATATTTGCACCATACTTAAAAGGATTACAAAGGTACGGTGTAGCAAATGTGTTATCCACCATAAAAGGTACGTCTATCTCCTTAGCCACAGCAGAAAATTTTTCAAAATCTAAAACATTTACAAGTGGATTACCTATTGTTTCACCAAATAAAAGCTTTGTATTAGGTTTTGCAAGTTTTACAATATCCTCTTTACTGCTATCAGGGTCAAACATAGTAACCTCTATGCCTAAATCCTTAAATGTTGTAGTAAAAAGAGTGAATGAGCCACCGTATATAGTGCTTGATGCTAAAATATGGTCGCCAGCTTTAAGTATGTTTAAAACAGCTAAAGTTGTAGCAGCCATACCGCTTGATGTAGCTAAAGCACCAACTCCACCCTCCATATTGCAAATTTTCTTTTCAAGTGCGTCAGTTGTAGGATTTGCAAGTCTTGTATACATAGGAGTATCCTGCTCAAGGTCAAAAACTCTGGCAAGCTCCTCACAAGTATCATATCTATAAGTTGTGCTTTGGTATAAAGGCAATACTCTAGCCTCTGCATTTTTTGGTCTGTATGCACCTTGCACAGCCTGTGTTCCTAAATTCCATTTTTCTTCCATTAAATAATTTCCCCCTAAATAAACTTCTATGACATTATTATACTTTATACAACGACTTTTTTCTAGTAAATAATTAATAACTAAATACAATATAAAAATATATATTCTTGACAAAATTTACACACTTTAAATACATAAAGTTATATTTTTTAATATAAATATAACATATATTTTATTTTTATAACTAATAATATAGTCACTTTATAATATAATCATAACTACCCAAAAACCTTATAAAGCTGATATAATTATAAAAACATACTATAAAAAGGACGTGATTTAATGGAAAATAAATACGAATGGAATCTTTCAAAACTTTACACAGACTTTGAAAGCCCTAAATTCAAAGAAGACTTAGCCAAATTTGAATTTATAATAAATGATATTATAAAATTTTCAGAAAAAGAACTTTCAAACGGTGACAATGCTATTGAAAAAATAGAAAAATATATAAACTTACAGAATAGTTTAGGTGATGTAGTAACTAGTCTTTCAAGTTTTGCAAACTTAACACTTGCCACAGACTCTAAAAATAGTAAGGCTTTAAAAATAGCAGATTATATAGAAAATATTTTTACAAAAATAGCTGTGCCTGAAACAAAATTCAGTAAATGGCTTTCAAGTTTAGACCTTAATATTGATGAAGTTTCAAAAGAATCAGAGCTTATAAAAGAGCATAGCTACTTTATAAAAAATATATTAGATAACGCAAAGTATAGCCTTTCAGAGGCAGAAGAGGAATTAATATCAAAATTTAAAATTACAGGGTCTTCTAGTTGGGAAAAGCTATGGGAGGCAGAAACTTCAAGCCACACAGTAGATATAGACGGAAAAAACATTCCTCTTGCTGAAGTTAGAAATATGGCATACTCTAGCAATAAAGAGGAAAGAAAAAAGGCATATGAAAGGGAGATAGAATCCTACAAAAAAATAGAACAGTCCTCAGCCTACTGTTTAAACTCTATAAAAGGACAGGTTATAACTGAGTGTGAAATGAGAGGATACACATCACCTCTTGATATGACCATAAGAAATTCCGGTCTTGATATGGAAACACTTAAAGCTATGATTACAGCTATGAAAGAATACTTACCAAACTTTGAGAAGTATTTCATTAAAAAAGCTGAAATGTTAGGGCATAAAAACGGACTTCCATTTTACGACCTTTTCGCACCTATGGGAAAAACAGATATTACTTTCACATATGAGGAGGCTATGGATTTTGTAATAGAAAACTTTAGCAAATTTTCAAAAGACCTTGGAGATTATGCAAAGAAAGCCTATGAAGAAAGATGGATTGACGTGTACCCAAAAGAAGGTAAGCGTGGTGGAGCTTTCTGCGACAATATCCACAGCATAAAGGAAAGCCGTATACTTACAAACTTTACAGGTAGCTTTAGTGATGTTATAACTCTTGCCCACGAACTAGGTCACGGGTACCACGGTGAGTGTCTTGACACCGAAACATTTTTAAATAGCGACTATCCTATGCCTATAGCTGAAACTGCCTCCACATTCTGCGAAACAATAGTAAAAACTTCAGCCTTAGAGAAAGCCGACAAAGAAACTGCTCTTATGATACTTGAAACAGATTTACAGGACAGCTCACAGGTTATAGTCGATATATTAAGCCGTTTCATTTTTGAAGACACAGTTTTTGAAATGAGAAAGAATGGACCTTTATCAGTTGATGAGCTTTGCGAAATAATGCTTGATGCTCAGAGAAAAACTTACGGTAGTGGTCTTGATAGTGATTATATGCACAAATATATGTGGGTTTGCAAGCCACACTACTACGATGCAGGATACAATTACTATAACTTCCCATATGCTTTCGGTCTTTTACTTGCAAAAGGATTATATGCCTTATACGAAAAAAATCCTGATACTTTCCCGCAAGTATACAAAAATCTTCTCAAAAATACAGGCAAAGGTGATTTAAAAACTGTGGCTTTAAGTGTAGGCATAGATATATCAAAACCGGAATTTTGGCGTTCATCACTTGATATAGTAAAAAGAGATATTGAAAAATTTATTGCTTTATAAATAAAAAACAGCTCCTTTGGAGCTGTTTTTTTATTTTTCTAAATTTAAGAGATATTCTTTTTTATCAAGTCCATAGGCAAAGCCTACAAGACTACCATTTTTACCTATAACCCTATGACAAGGAATAATTATAAAAATAGGATTTTTATTAACTGCACTTCCAACAGCCCTACTAGCCTTAGGTTTTCCTATGTTTTTCGCAATATCACTATATGAAACAGTTTCACCGTAAGGTATTTTTAAAAGCTCATTCCAAACCTTTAATTGAAAATCTGTACCCTTAGGCTTTAACTTCAAGTCAAAAGTTTTTCTCTTTCCCGAAAAATACTGTAAAAGCTGTTTTTTGCAATCTAAAATATACTGTGGTAAATTTTCATTTTCAAAGTAAGTTTTATCCTCAAATAAATCTAACTTAGTTATACTCTCGCCGTCACCTACAAATTCAATTACTCCAATAGGTGTTTTAATATAAGCTATATCCATATCACATACCTGAAATAGACATTTTACCTACAAATACTGACGGCGAACCGAAAACTCCCATAGCACTAACCATACTAAATTTAATATCGTCAGCTACAGCTACCACATTTTTTAATATATCGTAAAAGTTTCCTGCAACTGTAATCTGCTCTATAGGTGAAGTTATCTCACCGTTTTCTATTAAAAATCCCTCTGCCGAAAGAGAAAAGTCACCGGAAATAGTATTTGCACCGGCGTGTAAACCGGCTACATCAGTTATAATAATTCCATTTCCAACTTTCTTTAAAAGCTCAGCTTTAGAAATTTTACCTTCTTCTATATATAAATTTGTGCAAGCAGTAACAACAGGAGATTTTATGCTTGCTCTAAAGCCGTTACCTGTTGATTTTACACCGTCTTTAGTTGCCGACTTAATATTGTAAAGCAATGTTTTTAAAACACCATTTTCTATAACATTTTTATTGAAAACAGCTACACCCTCACTATCAAAAGGCATAGAATAACCACTCTTTTCACATATTCCATCATCTTTTATAGTAAGACATTCTGACGCTATAACTGTGTCATTCTTATCTTTTAAAAGGGAAAAACCTTTCTGCACATTTTCAGCAAAGAATACTCCACAAAATGTGGCAAGAATATCCGACATAGCCTCATTTTCAAAAACTACATTCATATCATCAGACTGTATAGTCTTTGCTCCCAAGTGTGATACTATTTTCTCGCCTGTTGCTTTGCCAAGGTCGTTAGGTGAAAAACTATTTATATCAGTTCCGTACCAATAATCGCCACCAGTTTTTATATCCCCATCTTTTTCAGCTATGCCACTAACATACCCAAGTGCCATATTTTCCTTAAAAGAAAGATTAAGGCCTTTACTGTTTGCCATAAAACTTTCGCCACTACTCTTACCCATAAGGCACATATCTGATGACTTCATATACTCTGATGAGTTTAATAGTGCCTTTTCCATTTCCAAAGCACTATCTATTAACTTTTTTGGAGTTATACCCTCTATATCCTCAAAAAATCCCTGTACCTCCGGATAACTTTCGCTTCCTTCAAAGAAAATTTCTGCATCATCTTCTAAAATTTCTGCGTTTTCCATAGCCTCTTTTAAAAGGTATAAAATAGCCTCATCATCTATCTTTTCAGAGTAAGAATAACCTGTTTTACCATTTATATTTCCTCTAAAGGCAATACCTCTTTGTATACTGTTTTCAAAGTTTGAAACTTCTCCATCTCTCACCATAAGCTCTGTACCTTGAGAACCGGAAAAAGATATTTCCCAGTCTGTAAAACCTATTTTCTCAGCTTCCTCTTTAACTTTTATTCTAAGAATATCAAAGTTCACTATCATTCACCTCTCCCACCAACTGTAATTTCGCTTACTCGTATCATAGGCTGACCAACATCAGTAGGTATAGAACCACTTATACTTCCACACATACCTTGAGCCCTTAAAAGGTTGTTACCTACCATATCTATTTTCATTAAAACCTCGTGACCCTTACCTATAAGTGTAGCACCACGAACCGGCTCACAAATCTTACCGTTTCTTATTATATAACCCTCAAGCACTGCAAAGTTAAATGAGCCTGTGGCAGGGTCTACCGAGCCACCTCCCATTTGTTTTGCGTAAAGTCCATACTCTGTATTTGATATAATCTCACTAGGGCTACTTTTTCCATTTGCAATAAATGTATTTGTCATACGAGATGTAGGGGCATAACGGTAGCTTTCACGTCTACTAGAGCCTGTTGGTTTAGCACCCATTTTAATACCGTTTAATTTATCTACTAAATAAGATTTTAAAATACCATTTTCTATAAGTACATTTTTCTGACAAGGAGTACCCTCATCATCAACATTGGAAGAACCCCAACCGTTAGGTATTGTACCGTCATCTACGGCTGTCACAAGGCTAGACGCTATCTGTTCCCCTAATCTATCACAAAAAACAGAGGCATTTCTAGCAACAGCTGTCGCCTCAAGGCTGTGACCGCAAGCCTCGTGGAATATAACACCACCAAAGCCATTATCTATAACTACTGGCATTTTTCCAGAAGGACAGTTTTTAGCATTAAGCATAGTTACAGCTATTCTTGAGGCTTCTCTTGAAAGCTCATTTATATCTATTGTATCGAAAAGCTCAAAACCTAAAGACCCTCCTGGGCTAAATCTTCCGCTCTGTTTTTCAGTTGATGATGATGCAACTGACTCTATTGTAAAACGACTTCTAACTCTCTTATCGCTAACCCAAAGACCCTCGGAGTTAGCTATAAAAACATCTTGGCAAACATCTTCGTAGCCTGAACGTGTCTGTGATATAAGGTCACTATAACTAAAAGCAGTATCTGACGCCTGTCTAAGTATATCAACCTTAGCTTTTTTATGTATTGTATCAGGCATTATTTTTATAATATTTCTATTATCGTAACCTACTTTAGTAAAGTCTAAAACCTTACCATTTCCACCACCATTTTTTATAGCAAAAGATACATTTCTTGCAGTTTCCAAAAGACTTTTTTCGCTAGTATCATTTGTAAAAGCATAAATAGAATTTGTACCGTCAAAAACCCTTATACCTACACCGTAATCTATTCCAGAAAAAGCCTTATCAACTCTACCATTCACCATAGAAATCCTACTTCTTTTTGTATCCTCCATAAATATCTCGGCAAATGTACCCCCTGTGGATAAAGCCATTTCCAATGTATTTTCAACAACAGATTTTTTAAGCATTTAATAACCCTCCCTTTGTGTCAAAATTTTTATCCCATTAAAATTTATTATATCAGATATTGTACTTTGTGTCCCTAAAAATATGTGATATACTTTACTATCGAAAGGAGTTTTTATTTTGGGTTACTGGAATTCAAGAGGTCTTAGAGGAAGTGGCTTTGAGGACCTTATAAACTTTTCAAATGATATTTACAGACAGAAAAATATAGCACTTATACAGAAAATACCAACACCTATAACACCAATAGAAGTTGATAATAAAAAACATACCATAACACTTGCCTACTTTGAAAAACAGAGTACTGTTGACTATATAGGCGCAGTTCAAGGCATACCTATATGCTTTGACGCAAAGGAAACGGCAAAAAAACACCTGCCTATACAGAATATTCACAGTCACCAGCTAGAATTTATGGAGGACTTTATAAAACAACAAGGTGTAGCCTTTCTTCTTGTAAACTTTTCAAGTTTAAACGAGATTTACTTTCTGCCCTTTGAAGTTTTAAAGGAATATTGGGAAAATGCCTTAAATGGTGGCAGAAAATCTATACCCTATGATGCCTTTGAAAAAAAGTATAAATTGAATACAAAAAATGGCACAATAAACTATCTTGAGGCAGTAAATGAGTATTTAAAAACCCGTTAGAGAAAAAGCTCCAACGGGTTTTTAAGTTTATGCCCAAATGTTCATAAGTTATCAACATTTTTTAATATTTATCTACACTTATGTTGATAATAAACGAATTATCCTTTAAATTCCTTAATAACTTAATATTGTATGACAAGTTATTTCTACACACAATATATTGTTTTTCTGTGGATAAATCTGTGTATAATGTTGATAACTTATATTAATATGTTAACCTTTCTAAAAAAATACATTACTTTTTTTAAAAAACATATTTTTAAAACTAATTTTTTATAACCTTTTCAAGCTGGCTTAATGTAACAAACTCTACCCCTCTACTTTCCATTTCACTATACAAATTTTTTATAGCATTTACTGTAACATTTCCACCATCTGGCCCAACGTGACCTATGGCAATAGCGTAGCCTTTCTCATTTGCCACCTTCTCTGCCTTTAAAAGATTTTCTTTAACTTTATTCTCGTCATCAGTACTATCTAAAAAAACATCTCTCTTAAATATGGTTATATTTTTATCCTTACAAATTTCCTCTGCCTTTGAATTAGGTGTAGTTACACTATCTAAAAAATATAATCCCTTTTCTTCCACAGTATCTAAAACAGCCGAGAGAGTTCTTTTATCCTCCATAATTGCAGAACCCATATGATTATTAAGACCTTTAGCACCTACAACTATATCAAAGGCATCATTTACATTCTTTCTTATGTACTCATCTTTCATATCTAAAAATATGCCTCTATCTCCAACCCAACTTTTCTTACCAGTCAAACTCTCCATAGGCATATGTACAATAGTTTCCTTACCTGCACTTATAAGCTTTTCGGCATTATCCTTAGAATTTTCAGAAAAAGGCATAACAGCCCCTGTAAAAACTATAGGCAAGTTTATCATATCCTCTGTACCCTCTCCGGAATAGCCAAAGTCGTCTATAACTATGGCAATATAAACCTTTTTATCTGCCATAACACTTTTTGTATTACTGCTTAAAAAATAGTTAAATCCAGTATTTAAAACTAATCCCAAAACTACATATACACAAGCTATCTTTAAAAATTTTCTTAAATTAAATACATAAAACATAAAAAACCCTCTTGCTTTTTATATATAATATTGCAAGAGGGCTTATTTCTATTCATTTATTTAAAGATATCCCATTGTTTTTAATACAAATACCCAAAACGTAATTGTAAACATTGAAAAGAATGTTGACATAACAACTATGCTGGAGGCTAAAACATCATCATTGCCTAAATTTTTAGCCATAACGTAACAGCTTACTGTAGATGGAGCTCCAAGCATAATGAGTATTGCTATCATCTCCTCGTTTCTAAATCCCATATACATAGCAAAGGGTAAAAATACAGCCGGTATAATAATAAGTTTTATAAGTGTTGCAACAATTGTAGGCTTTATTTTAGATAATGCCTTTCTACCCTCAAATCCTGCGCCTAGAACTATAAGAGCAAATGGAGTTGCAAGGTGAGCCACACTATTTACAGACTTTGTCACCATATCAGGTAAGTTTAAATCTAATATAGATGCTAAAAGTCCTACAACTATACCCCATATAATAGGATTTTTAAGTATATTTACAAAGGACTTTTTAAGTATATTTGTACTTCCTATGTTATTTTCAGATTTTATTGTAAGTATTATAACAGAAAACACGTTATATATAGGTACAGAGGCTAAAATCATCATAGGTGCCATACCAGAGCTACCGTATATATTTTCAACAAAAGCTATTCCAAGTACAGCAGCACTACCCCTAAAACTACCTTGAACGAAACTTCCTATTATCTTTTTATTTTTTATAAATATTTCCGATAAAATCCAAACTACAGATATGCTAATAACCGTTACTATCATACAGAAAATAATAAATTTAGGGTTAAAATGGCTTTTAACATTAGCATTCGATATATCTTTAAAAAGAAGTGTAGGCAAAAACACAGCATAACCTATTTTGTTGCCTGTATTTACAAAACATTCATCTATATAACCTTTACGTCTTAATATATATCCAAGAATTATTATTATAAATATAGGTATAGTAGCATTAAGACTAAATATAAAATTACTCATAAAAATCTCCTTTCACTAAAAGTTATAAATTACCATTCTAAAGCATTATACCACATAAATAATAATATTTTCATATATTGGCATTAAAATATCTAATTTTTTATATATAATTTAATCATAAATTTGTAACATTTTTCCTTTTGTTTATGTTATAATATAATTAAATAATATTGATAAGGAAGTGAAAGCTATGGTTAATAAGCAAAAAATTTATACTGCTTTAGCAGTTGTTGTCTTAGGTGGAACATTAGCTTTTGGTATAGTAAATAATAATGATGCAGACGCAAAATTGATACCTCAGCCAGTTGCCTCTGGAACAACTGTATATAGCAATTCTGGTGCATCTATTGATGCTTCTAACATATCTGACGGATATATTATGGTAAAATACACAGGAGGTGCTGATAAAAAGATTAAATGTATAGTTCAAAAATCAGGTGATGTTGCTTACACATATAATCTTAACAACAAAGGTAATTACGAAACATTTCCTCTTGCCGAGGGCAACGGAAAGTATAGTGTTACCGTTTACGAGAATATTTCTGGTACAAAGTATTCAACAGTTTACAGTAGTTCATTTAATGTAAATATTAAAAATGAGTTTTCACCATTTTTATATCCTAACCAGTATGTAAACTTTAACGAAAACTCAAATGCTGTTGCTGTTGCAGATAAGCTTACAGAAAATTTAGATAACGATTTATCAAAGCTTACACAGATATACCACTATGTAATAGGAAACATTTCCTACGACACACAGAAAGCTCAAACAGTAGAAAGTGGTTATCTTCCAAATGTTGATGAAACTTTACAGACTAGAAAAGGAATTTGTCTTGACTATGCCTCACTTATGACAGCTATGTTAAGAAGTCAGGGTATACCGTCAAAACTTATTGTCGGCTATACAGGAAACCTTTATCACGCTTGGATTAATGTTTATATTAATGGCATTGGCTGGGTTGACAAGGCTGTCTACTTTGACGGTAACTCTTGGAAACTTATGGACCCAACATTTGCCTCATCAAACAGAAACAGTGCAAAAATTCAGAAGTATATAGGTGACGGCACTAACTACACAGCAAAATACGCGTATTAAATATGGAATTGATATAAGGGGGTAAGAAAATGATTCAGGAGTTGATAGAGAATGATACTTGCGAAGAAAGTTAGACTATATACAAATGAGTTACAAGAAGAAAAGTTATGGAAATCAGTAGGTACTGCAAGGTTTATATATAATTGGACACTTGCAAGGCAAGAAGAAAATTATAAAAATGGTGGAAAGTTTATATCAGACAGAGTTCTTAGAAAAGAATTAACCGTACTAAAGAAATCTGAGTTAAATTGGCTAAGTGAGGTATCTAACAATGTAGCAAAGCAAGCAGTTAAAGATGCTTGTAATGCATATAAAAGATTCTTTAAAGGTTTATCTGATAAGCCTAAGTTTAAGAGTAAAAGAAAAAGTAAGAAATCATTTTACAATGATAATGTAAAACTAAAAGTAAAAAATGGGTATGTCAATATTGAAAAAGTTGGTTGGATAAAGATAAAAGAACAGATACCGATTGGAGTTAGATATAGCAATCCAAGAATAAGTTATGATAATAAATATTGGTATATATCAGTAGGTATAGAGAAAGAAGAAATTAAAGAAAAATTAACAGACGTATCATTAGGAATTGACTTAGGTTTAAAGGATTTAGCAATATGTTCTGATGGTATGGTTTATAAAAATATTAATAAAACTTATGTAGTTAGAAAAATCGAAAAGAGATTAAAAAGATTACAAAAGCAAGTAAGTAGAAAATATGAACAAAATAAAAAAGGAAAGGAGTATGTCAAAACTAAAAGTATTATAAAGCTTGAAAAACAGATACAACAAGTGCATAGAAGATTGGCTAATATAAGAAATAATTATCTTCATCAAACTACAACGAGTATAGTGAAAACCAAACCATACAGAGTTGTAATAGAAGATTTAAACGTAAAAGGTATGATGAAAAATAAACATTTATCTGATTCTATAAGAAAACAATGTTTCTATGAGTTTAAAAGGCAACTTGAGTATAAGTGTAAATTTAGAGGAATTGAGTTAGTAATAGCAGATAGATTTTATCCATCAAGTAAGACTTGTAGTCGATGTGGAGAGATTAAGAAGGATTTAAAACTCAAAGATAGAGTTTATAAATGCAAATGTGGACTTATTATTGATAGAGATTTAAATGCAAGTATTAATCTTTCAAAATATAAATTAGCATAATATCATTGACAAGATAATGTTAATATGTAGGAAGCGTTGTATCCGAATTTACGCCCTCGGAGAGTTATATCAAACGAAAGTAGATGACTGTTACAGTTTTCAAAATCGGACTCACAGAACAGGGAATGAAACAAGATTTATAGATATTTATAGATTTTTGGCAACGGTATGTAAAATGGAATTTAAAAAAAATCTTCCTTCAGATACCTTATCAGCTTTTTGTCTTGAAGTATCAATGCTTTTAAAATCAGGCATACCTATAGCAGATGGTATGAGAATTATTATATATGAAGAAAAATCATCTAAAGGTAAAACTTTACTTGAAAATATATACGATAACTTGGAAATGGGGCTTACATTCTCACAAGCCTTAAAGGATACAAAATCTTTTCCAGATTATATGATTTCTATGGTGGAGCTGGGAGAAAAAACCGGCTCCCTTGAAAAAATATTAAACGAGCTTTACCTTTACTACAAAAGAGAAGATGAGTTAAAGCACACCATAAAAAACGCTTTAACCTACCCTATATTTATGACAGTAATTCTCATTATAGTTTTAATAATACTTACAACAAAGGTACTTCCTATATTTGAAAACGTATTCTTACAGCTTGGCTCAGAAATGCCAAAGACAGCTATAACCGTAATGAATATAGGTACAGCCTTTTCAAATATAGCATTTTATATTGTAATACTTTTTGCTATATTAGGGATAGTAGCCTTTATAATGTCAAAAACAGAAAAAGGTATTAAAACATTATATGCCATAAAAAATATAATAACTAAAAACTCTAAAACATCAGAAGCTATAGGAATTTCAAGACTTCTTTCAGCCTTATCTTTAACAATAGCATCAGGCTATGACACTTTTGATGCTTTAGATTTAGGTATGAAACTTTCAGGAAATCTTAAAGTGGAGGAACGTGTAAAAAACTGTATTTCTCTTATAACAAAGGGAAATTCTTTACCACAAGCTTTAGAACTTTCTGGCATAATAAAAAGTGTACACGCCTCTATACTTTCAATAGGTTTCCAATCAGGATATTCCGAAAGTGCTATGAATGAAATAGCAGAAAAATATAAGAATACTGCCGAAAACAAAATAAATACACTTATATCATCAATAGAACCTGCTATTGTAATAGTGCTTTCTATACTTATAGGAATAATACTCCTTACAGTAATGTTGCCTTTATGGGGAATTATGTCCTCCATTGTATAAGGGGTGATAATTGTGATATTTGAAAAAAAACGAGAGATAAGTTCTATTAAAATAATGGGACTTTTATTTCTTTTAATTGCAATTTTTATATATATGGTTTCATCTTCCACAGGTGAAAACAACGATAATCAAACTGAACACTACATTGAGGAGGCAATAAGAAGAGCATCTTTTCAATGCTATGCCTCCGAGGGTAGTTTTCCACCGGATATGGAGTATATACAGAAAAACTACGGCATAATGTTTGATAGTGATGACTATATAGTGGACTATCAAAGCAGAGGTGGAAATTTGCCACCTGATATATTTGTATCTAAGAAAGGAAAGAACTGAAAATGAAAACTTCAAATCAAGAACATAGACTTCATACCGTTTTAGTTCTCGTTCTTTTCCTTATATTTTCGCTGTCGGCAGTTTCTGTACTTACCTACGGCACAAGGGTTTACAAATCTATAATAGAAAAAACCGAAGAAAATTACAGCCTTAGAACCGGTCTTATATATCTTTCAAACAAGATAAAATCTGCTGATGAGGATAGGATATACATAGACCAAAGCCAAAAGGTGACTATGCTTGTAATACCTGAGGATATAGAGGGCAAAACCTACGAAAGCCGTATATATTGCTACAACAGAAAACTTATGGAGATATTCACAAATGAGGGTAATGATATCCCTCTCGAAGGTGGACTTTATATAACGGATATGGATAGTCTTACAATAGAAGAAACTAAAAGTGGTCTTATTGAAATAGAGGCTACATACGAAAATTTAGGAACAAAAAGACTAATTGTAGATGTAAGGGAGGCTGATTAAAATGACTAACCAAAACAAATCGTCAATGCTTTTTCTTACAGAGCTTTTAGTTATACTTTTAATATTTTCATTTTGTGGGGCAATAGCTGTATCTATATTCACAAAAGGATATAAAAAGTCGGAAAGTGCCTCACTAAACACATATATATCAATAGAAAGCGAAAACATAATACAGTGCCTTAAATACTCAGATGGTGACACAGATATTCTTTACGAATACTACTTGCCTTATGAGGAAAATGGCACTTTTAAACTATACTTCGATGAAAATATGAATTCCTGTAAAAAGGAAGATTCATCATACTATGTAGAAATAAATAGCAATTTAGAGGATAATATATCTGTATTCTCAATAGACTTCTTTGACAAAGATAGCTTAGATAATATATATTCTGTAAAAACAGGTATAGCAAAGGAGGTGTGAAAAATGGAGAATAAAAAAAATATTCTGCCCTCTATCCCAACAGGGACAACATCACTTATTGCTATATTTATAATCATTTGTATTTCAATATTCTCTGTTTTATCTTTCGTTCACGCCAACAACGATTATAATCTTTCTGTAAAAACGCAGGACTTTATAAAATCCTACAACAAAGCTGATATGATTACAGAAAACATTGTTTGCGAAATGAAACTTACAAATGGAGAAACAACTGAAAAACTTAAAAATCTTGTAGATGAAAGTAAGGGTACTATTACATTTGAAAATAATACCTATTTATTAACAGTCCCTATAAATGATACAATGGATTTAAACACAACATTAGAATTTAATTCTAACGGAAGTTTAGTTGAAAAATCTAGAGTATCCCATTCTAAGGCATCTGAAAGCGAAGGAAGTCAGTACCTTGAGCTTTTTGATGTATATGGTGACTATGAATAAGTAAAGGGGGCTTTACTGTGAATGACATAATTGAAATTCTTAAAGATGCAGTTAACAAAAAAGCATCTGACATATTTATAGTAGCTGGTGCACCTATATGCTTTAAAATATACAACAGTATTGAACATTGTAACGAGGAAATTTTGCACCCTTCAGAAACTGAAGAACTTATAATGCAGATGTATAAGCTATCGGAAAATAGAGAGCTTAAACTTTTAAAAGAAAATGGAGATGATGACTTTTCATTTTCAATAACAGGACTTTCAAGGTTTAGGGTTAACACATACAAACAGAGGGGTTCTCTCTCTGCTGTAATAAGAATAATAAGTTTCGAATTACCTAAATACAAAGACATACACATACCCGAAAATGTAATGAGTATATCCGATAAAACCGGTGGCTTTGTGTTAGTTACAGGCCCTGCAACTAGCGGAAAAAGTACAACTTTAGCCTGTATTATAGATGCTATAAATGAAAAGAGAAAAAATCATATTATAACTTTGGAAGACCCTATCGAGTATCTTCACAAACATAAAAACAGTATTGTAAGTCAGAGAGAGCTTGAAATGGATACAAAAAGTTTCATTTTAGCCCTTAGAGCAGCAATGCGACAATCTCCTGACGTTATACTCGTAGGTGAAATGCGTGACTTTGAAACTATAAGAACAGCTGTAACAGCAGCCGAAACTGGGCATATGATTATATCTACACTTCACACAGTAGGCTCTGCCAACAGCATTGACAGAATTATAGATGCTTTCCCTGTTGACCAACAACAGCAAATACGAATACAGCTTTCAATGGTTTTAAGTGCAGTAATATCTCAGCAACTTATACCTACTGTTGATAACAAGGTTGTACCTGCTTTCGAAGTTATGTTTGTAAACTCAGCTATAAGAAACCTTATAAGAGAGTCCAAGGTACATCAGATAGATAACCTTATAATGACTTCCTCCCAAGAAGGTATGATATCAATGGATACAAGTATACTTAACCTTTACACAAGCGGTACTATATCCTACGATAACGCTATAAAATACAGTATGAATCCTGCCCAAATGGAGAAAAAAATAAGTATGCTACAACGATAAAAAAAGACGGCTTAAAAGCCGTCTATATTATTCAAATGCGCTGTCTATAATTTTTAAAAGTTCGAAAACACTTCTAAAGTCCTCTGTTTTTCCACCTTCACGCCAAGTAATGTTACCCTGCCAAGATGAGTTCTGTCTAAATCTTATTTTAATATAAAATGTGGCAAGTTCACCTTTCTTGTCGTACTCGTTAAAACTGTTTAACTTTAAAAGTTTGCTTGGGTCATTGTCATTGTCATTCCCATTTTTATCATCATCATCAAAAAAACTTCTGTCCTTTTCATATTTCTTAGGACTTCCAGTTATATTCATTATATTTTCCATATCTGAAAGCATTTCAAATGTAGAGTTAAACTTAACTTCATCACCGTAATGATTATTTATAAAACTACCACTAATGCTTTTATTTTTATATCCATCAACACAAATAGTGTATATTGAGATATTGTACGGAATACCTGTGCTCATTGATGCTATCATTGTGTTACCCCCTTAAATTAATCATCAATTTGCTGTATCTGGGTTTACGGCTCTTATATCGTATGTAATCTTAATATTAACCTTTGGATACTCCCTTTTATATGATTTTATAATTCTTTCCATAACTATATTACCATCTTCAAGGTTTACCATAGGTAAAAGTAAAACTATCTGATTAGGGCTATATCTTGATAAAACGTCCCCTCGTCTTAATGTTTTACAGCATACATTCATAACACCGTTCATTATATTGTCAAGTCTTTCAGGCTTAATCTCTTTTCTGGCTGTACTTTCAACATTCATAACCGCCATAAACATAGTACCGCCAGACCTTTCAAGACATCTAGACTCAAGATGATATATCTCTTTAAATACACCAAATTCACATATGAACGCACCTTTACTGCTACTTTCAGCCTCAAGACCTTTCTGTATTATATCTATATCCGCTTCCTTTTTCTTCTGAAGACTTAATATCTTGCCGTAAAGATTTCTAATTTCTTCGTCAATCTGTACTCCAAGTTTTGAGTAGTATAACTTTGTAATATAGTTATAATGTCTTAATGCGTCCTCATTTCTTTCAAGCTCAATATATGTATTTATCATTTCATAGTTGAAATATTCATCATAAATATCAATACTTAAGACTTTCTGACAAAGCTCTAAAATAGCCTCTCTATCACCTTTTTCTTTAAGGAGATATAAAGCATTTCTCATAGCTGTAAGGAACATATTGCTGTAGTAATTTCTCTTAGGTATAACCCAGTTTTCACCCTCCGATTTAGGTAAAAGATTTCCCTGATATATTTCCGCTACTTCTTTATATATCTGAAGGCATTTTTCTGGCTCATTAAAGAATCTTTCAGCATCTACGCATTTCATCTCAAAGTTTTCAATATCTATATTATAAAGTAAGTTAGGGTTAAGCTGATAACAGCCTCTTTTTGTAACAATAATGTCCTCAAGTTCCCATATATCATTTTTCTCAACAGAATTTCTAAATCTGCAAAGCATAGTTTTTAAAGCACCGGAAGATTTATCATTCTTCTCCTTGCCCCAAAGATTTTCTATAAGCTCTGCAAAAGGTACAGGTCTTTCCCTGTTTAAAATGAGATATTCTATAAACATTCTCATTTTTTTGCTGTGATTTATAAACTTATTAAAATCATCACTAGCATTATTAAGACGAAACTCGCCAAGCATTGTAATATCAATTACTTTATTTGTAATCATAAATTTTTGTCACCCTCTTGAAAATCGCATTAAAAACCTATTATTTATATAATTATACTTTTAATGTTATAAAATTGTCAACAAAATACCTACTTTTTGACAACTAATTCTCATTTGTAACTTTTTATGATTTATTTTGACTGTTATATGTATAATTTTATCTTATTTTCAAGCTCTAAAATGGCTTTAACCTCATCTATACCAACAGCATAAAGTGACATAGTATGATTTTCATCTGCATTGAAACACATAATCTCAGCAATATCTTTAAGATTGGCTAATCTTTTGCCACACTTTATAAACGAAAATGAACTAAATTTTTTAGCTGTAATACAAACATCAGCAGACTCAATAGCACTAAGTTTAAGATGTCTATCTTTTAAATCAATTCGAACTTCCACCATATACTACCCCCTAAAAACTCAATCCTTTAAAAGCTCTATGGCTGTATTATCATCTGTAATAAGCACATTTATTATTTCTCCAACCATAGCTGAACGTATAGCCGAAACCTTATTTTCACCATAAGAAATTCCTACTCTAATAGGTACTTTCTTCAAATCATCTATTTCAAGACCTACTGTTCTTCTGTTAAGCTCGCAATCTATATCTTTTCCATTTTTATCAAATATACGACTTATAACTTCGCCCTCTCCTCCAAGGTTTCTAAGCGTTTCCATTTCACCTTCAGTCATTATCCCAGCTCTTACAATAGAACTATCTTTGGAAACATCACCTATACCTATTATAGCTATGTCTGAATGTTTCGCTTTCTCTAAAACTGACGCTATTTGACTTTCATTTTCAAATATCTTTCTTATCTCCTCGCTACTAACTTTCATAGGTGCAAACATATGAAGTGTTTTAGCCCTTAATATTTCACCTAACTTATAAGCTATTATATTTGAGTAAGTCATCATAAACTCCTCATCTGAATAATCCGGATTACCACTGCTACCTATAAATGATACAACACTTACATTACTACAGCTTTTATCCCATATATTCTGAAATCTCTCCACAACACCTTTTATAGAGCGTGACCAAGTAATTCCAACTGTCATATTGTCTGTTATATTCCTTTTCATAAACTCTGCACCAGCTGTAAAAACACCGTATTCAACTGTAGTATTATCATCTTTAACAGAAACAATAGCCTCTTTAAGTCCATACTTCTCTTGAAGTTTTTTCTCAAGCTCTATAGAACTACCTACAGGATAGTTTATAACCACCTTAACAAGTCCGTCATCTTTTGCTTTCTTTATAAGTCTTGAAACTGCCGGTCTTGATATCCCCATACTCTTAGCTATTTTATCCTGCGACATTTCCTCATTGTAATACATATCAAGTATTTTAAATATATTTTTTTCCTTATCCATAAACCCCCCCTGAACAATTGTTCAATAAAGAACAATTGTAATATACTATTATATTAATACTATAAAATTACAATGTCAATAATCTAAAATACCATTTTAATACAAATAGTATATTGACAATATTATATTAAAATTGTATTATTGTATTAAGTACTTAATACAGTTATAAAAGAGGTGACCTACTAATGAATAAAAAATTTGATAACAATATACCTATATATTTACAGATAATTGATGAAATCAAAATAATGATAGCTTCAGGCTCATTAAAATTAGGCGAAAAGCTCCCCTCTGTTCGTGAGCTGGCTCAAAACTTAGGTGTAAACCCAAACACTATACAAAGGGCATTTTCCGTACTAGAGCAAGAGGGACTTGTATTCGCTGAGAGAACGGCAGGACGATATATAACAAATGACGAGGTGATTGTTATGAATCTTAAAGAAAATCTAGCAACAGAAGAATTAAACAAGTTTTTAGACTATATGAAGAAAATAGGCTTTACCAAAGAAGAAATTATAGAGAAGATAAAAAATTCAAAGAGGAGTGATGATTAATTATGGCAAATATAGTTGAAGTTAAAAACTTTTCAAAGTACTACGGAAAAAAGCTAGTTTTAAAAGATTTAAACTTTACAATACCTAAAGGTCAAATTGTAGGGCTTTTCGGTGAAAACGGCTGTGGAAAAACTACCCTTTTAAAGACTATGGCAGGGCTTTTAAAAGACTACACAGGCGAAATACTTATAGACAGCGAAAAAATAGGTGTACACACAAAGTCTGTTGTATCCTATCTTCCTGATATATCTTACTTTAATAAAAATATGACACCCAAAAAAGCTATTGATATTTTTAGCGACTTCTACTCAGATTTTGACAGAAAAAAGGCATTGTCTATAATACAAGATTTAGGCTTAAACGAAAATATGAAAATATTGAAAATGTCAAAGGGTATGCAAGAAAAATTTAGTATAGCTATGGTAATGTCACGAAAAGCAAAATTATATATTCTTGACGAGCCATTAGGTGGAATTGACTCTACTGCAAGAGATTATATTCTTGATACTATAATAAAAAACTACAACGAAGATAGCTCTATTCTACTTTCAACCCACCTTATAAACGACGTTGAAAGAATATTCGATAAAGCAATATTTATAAAAGACGGCTCTATTGTATTAAATGAGTACGTTGATGTTATAAGAGAAGAAAAAGGAATGTCTATTGATAAACTTTTCAGGGAGGTGTACCGATAATGTTTTTAAAATTATTGAAATACGATTTAAAATCTATATATAAACCTATTCTTATTTTAGATATAGTTATGGTTTTTCTATCCACATTAACAGTTTTAACAGCAAAAAACTTTAGTCCAAACAATAACATTATTTTTATTGGAACAGTGATGTTTCTAATTATAGCTACCCTTGTATCAGCATTAGCTACCGTATCTATATATATTTTTAATATATTTAGGTCATATGCCATTGGAATATACGGAAAAGATGGTTATCTTTTAAATACCCTTCCCGTAACTGCTAAACAGATAGTACTTTCAAAAATAAGCTCTGCTTTTATTATGGGTATAGTTACATTATTTTTCGGCTTACTGTGTATTCCTATTGTATTTACATTAATGTCAACTGATATAGTTTATATAATAAATCGACTAAACAACAATATACAGAACTTAAATTTATTTTTATTCGCTGTAATGTTCATTATAATGTTCATAGTAAGTGCCATATACACAATTGTAAAAATATATGCCCTTATATCCATATCAAGTATAGCAAAGTTTGAAAAATTCAAATTCGCCGTAGGTATAGTAATATATATTTTAACACAGCTAGTTGAGAGAGTTTTCTTAAATTTATTTATCTCCTATATAACACTAGACAATTTAGCTATACAAAATATAAGCCTATACTTTTTAAGTTATCTAGCTTTCTATTTAATAGTCGGCTTTATTTGGTATTATATATGCGTCTACTTAATCGACAAAAAACTTTATGTACAATAATTTAGTAGAACGGTTTACCAAAGCCTTATAGATTTTTATTGTATAATTTTATGCACTTTTTACAGTACATAGCCTTATTTTAATTGACAGCAGTTATCTTTTGTGATAGATTATCTCTATACATTACGCAAAACACTATGAAAAGGAATAGTAAATTCATAACGAAATTCAGAGAGCTGTCGGTTGGTGAAAGACAGTATTTCAGATTGAATTGAACTCGCCTTGGAGTGGCTAGCTGAAAGGTAATTATAGGCTATGACGGAGGTTCACCGTTACAGGAACAGGATATGCGATTTTTTTCAAGTATCTTATTGAGGGTACTCCATTAGGAGTAAATAAGAGTGGTACCGTGGAAGTGATATTATGCCTTTCATCTCTATATATTGAGATGAAGGGCTTTTTTATTACTCACATATCTTTAATTTTGGGGAAATTAAAAACGTAAAATTTAGTAAAGGAGAAATTGTAGTATGAAGAATTATGAAAGATACAGACCATACGAAACTATCGATTTAAAAGACAGAACTTGGCCTAACAAAAAAATAGAAAAAGCACCTATATGGTGTAGTGTAGACCTTAGAGATGGTAATCAGGCTTTAGAAAATCCTATGGGACTTGAACAAAAACTTAACTTTTTCAAATTCCTTGTGAACACAGGTTTTAAAGAAATAGAAATCGGCTTTCCGGCAGCATCAGACACAGAGTATGAATTTACACGAACACTTATAGATGAAAATCTTATACCTGATGATGTTACAGTACAGGTACTTACACAGTCCAGAGGTCATATTATAGAGCGTACTTTCCAGGCTTTAAAAGGTGTTAAAAAAGCTATCGTACACCTCTATAACTCAACATCAACACTTCAGCGAGATGTTGTATTTAAAAACAACAAAGAGCAGACAATAGACCTTGCTGTATACGGTGCAAAACTTGTAAAGGAAATGGCAGAAAAATATCCTGAAACAGACTTTACATTTGAATACTCTCCTGAAAGTTTTACAGGAACAGAAATGGATTTTGCAGCAGAAATATGTAATGCAGTAATAGATGTATGGCAACCTACTTTGGATAAAAAAGTTATTATAAATCTTCCTTCAACAGTGGAAATGAGTACACCAAACATATACGCAGACCAAATCGAGTATATGTGCAGAAACCTTAAAAATAGAGAAAATATTATTGTAAGTTTACACACTCATAATGACAGAGGTACTGCCGTTGCATCAACAGAGCTTGGGCTTATGGCAGGTGCAGACAGAGTTGAGGGTACTCTTTTTGGAAATGGTGAAAGAACAGGTAACTGTGACATTATGAATGTAGGTATGAACCTTTTTACACAGGGCATAGACCCAAAACTTAACTTTAGCAATATGAGTGACCTTATAGAGATATACGAAAGCTCTACAAGAATGAATGTACACCCACGACACCCATATGCCGGCGACCTTGTGTACACAGCCTTCTCCGGTTCTCATCAAGATGCTATAAGAAAAGGTATGGAGGCTATGAAAAATCACCCTGAAAGATGGGAAGTACCTTATCTCCCACTTGACCCATTAGATGTAGGCAGAACTTACGACCCTATTATTCGTATAAACAGCCAGTCCGGAAAAGGTGGAGTTACATTTATATTAGAACAAAACTTCGGACTTCATATGCCTAAGGCTTTCCAAAAAGACGTTGGTGCAGTTGTTACAAAGGTTTCTGACGAAATGCAGTCCGAAATAAGCTCCGAAAAGATTTATGAAATATTTAAAAATGAATATGTAGACATAAGAACACCTTTACAGCTTAATACATACCGTTCAGCAACTGTTGACGCTGACTGGGATATTGTAAATATAGAGGCAGAAATAATATATAACGGTGAAAAACGATTTATAGTTGGTGAGGGAAACGGTGTTGTTTCAGCTTTCTGTCGTGCCTTAGAAGATTTACTTAACATACATATAGATATTGTGGACTATCGTGGTCATTCTATGGAGCTTGGTACAAAAGCTAGAGCTATTTCCTACATAGAAATAAGAGATGAAAACGGAAAGAGATACTTCGGTGCTGGAACTTCCAAAAGTGTTAGTAAATCATCACTTCGTGCAGTTGTAAGTACAGTAAATAAAATTCTTAGAGATAAAAAAGAGGAGGAATAAAAAATGGGAATGACAATGACACAAAAAATACTTGCCCACGCATCAGGTCTTGAAAAGGTTGAGGCCGGACAGCTTATACAGGCAAAACTTGATATAGTAATGGGAAATGACATAACAACAGCAGTTGCCATACCTGAATTTAAAAAGACAGGTGCAAAAGATGTTTTTGATAAAGAAAAAGTTGTTATCGTTTTAGACCATTTCACACCGAACAAGGATATTAAAGCAGCTGAACAATGTAAATGTAGTAGAGAGTTTGCTTTTGATAAAGATATAAAAAACTTCTTTGATGTTGGCGAAATGGGTATCGAACACGCCCTCCTCCCTGAAAAAGGTATTGTTGTTGCCGGCGATGTAGTTATAGGTGCTGACTCTCACACTTGTACATACGGAGCTTTAGGGGCATTCTCAACTGGTATAGGCAGTACTGATATGGCAATAGGTATGGCAACCGGCGAGGCTTGGTTTAAAGTGCCATCAGCTATAAAATTTAACATTGTAGGAAAAATGCCTAAAAACGTAAGTGGTAAAGACGTAATACTTCACATTATAGGTCTTATTGGTGTTGACGGAGCTTTATATAAATCAATGGAATTTGTAGGCGAAGGCATAAAAGAAATATCAATGGACGGAAGATTTACAATAGCAAATATGGCTATTGAGGCAGGTGCTAAAAACGGTATATTCCCTGTTGATGACCTTACAATAGATTATATGAAAAAACACTCAACTAAGGAGTACAAAGTTTTTGAGGCTGACGAAGACGCCGAGTACGAGGCTGAATACACAATAGATTTAAGCACATTAAAACCAACGGTCGCTTTCCCTCATCTTCCTGAAAACACAAAAACTATTGACGAAGTTGGCGATATAAAAATAGACCAAGTTGTAATAGGTTCCTGTACAAATGGTCGTTTTGAGGATATGAAGATTACAGCCGATATCCTTAGAGGAAAACACGTTGCAAAAGGTGTAAGAGTTATTGTAATACCTGCAACACAAAAAATTTATCTGGACTGTATAAAAGCTGGATATGTAGAGGACATTGTAAATGCTGGTGCTATATTCTCAACACCTACTTGTGGACCTTGTCTTGGAGGGCATATGGGAATACTTGCAAAAGGTGAAAGATGTATTTCAACAACAAACAGAAACTTTGTTGGGCGTATGGGACACGTTGAAAGCGAAGTTTACCTTGCAAGTCCGGCAGTTGCAGCGGCTTCTGCGTTAACAGGAAAAATAACAGACCCAAATAAAGTGGAGGTAGATAAATAATGGTAGCAAAAGGAAAAGTTTTTAAATACGGCGATAATGTAGATACTGATGTTATAATCCCTGCAAGATACCTTAATGTTTCAACCGGCGAGGAACTTGCAAAATACTGTATGATAGATATAGATGCTGATTTTGTAAATAAAGTTAAAAAAGGCGATATTATAGTTGCAAAGAAAAATTTCGGCTGTGGTTCTTCACGTGAACACGCACCTTTAGCAATAAAATGTGCCGGTGTAAGCTGTGTAATAGCCTCTACATTTGCAAGAATATTTTACAGAAATGCTATAAATATAGGTCTTCCTATACTTGAGTGTGATGAGGCCTCTGAAGATATTGATAACGGTGACGAAGTTTCAATAGACTTTACAACAGGTATAATAACAAACATTACAAAAAACAAAACATATAAGGCTCAGCCATTCCCTCCTTTCATTCAGAAAATAATGGAAAATGACGGACTTGTTGAGTATACAAAAAGAAAATTAAGCGAATAAAAGGAGTAGTAAAAATGGCAGAGTTTAATATCGCTGTAGTTTCCGGTGACGGTATAGGACCGGAAGTTACAGCAGAAGCGGTAAATGTTCTCAAAAAAATAGGTGAAAAATTTAATCATATATTCAACTTTAAATACGTTTTAGCCGGTGGTTGTGCCATTGATGAATTTGGTGTTTGCTTACCAGAAGAAACTCTTGAAATATGTAAACAGTCAGACTCTGTTCTTCTCGGTGCTGTTGGTGGCCCTAAGTGGGATAATGTAGAGAATAAAAACAGACCGGAAAAGGCACTTTTAGGACTTAGAGATGGTCTTGGGCTTTTCACAAATCTTAGACCTGCAACAATGTATAAAGCCCTTGCTAATGCCAGTCCATTAAAACCAGAAATAGTTGAAGATGGACTTGATATAATGATAGTAAGGGAGCTTACTGGTGGCATTTACTTTGGCGACAGAGGATATAGACAAGGTAAATACGGTGAGGAAGCTTATGATACAGAGGCATACAGCAAAAAAGAAATTGAGCGTATAGCAAGAAATGCTTTTGATGTAGCTATGCAAAGAAACAAAAACCTTGTAAGTGTAGATAAGGCAAATGTTTTGGAAAGCTCTCGTCTTTGGAGAAAAACTGTTGATGAAATATCTAAAGAATATCCGGAAGTAAAAGTATCCCATATGTACGTTGATAATGCATCAATGCAACTTGTTAGAAATCCAAAGCAGTTTGACGTTATATTAACTTCAAATATGTTCGGTGACATACTTTCAGACGAGGCAAGTATGATAACTGGCTCTATTGGTCTTTTGCCATCTGCAAGTATAGGTGACGGAAGACTTGGAATGTATGAGCCTATTCACGGCTCAGCACCGGATATTGCCGGTCAGAATAAAGCAAACCCTATTGCAACAATACTTTCTGTGGCTATGATGTTAAAGTATTCATTTAAACTTGATAAAGAAGCAAAAGCTATTGAAGATGCAGTTATTTCTGTTCTTGAAAAAGGATATAGAACTCCTGATATTATGAGCGAGGGTATGATTCTTGTAGGTACAAAGGAAATGGGCAAAGTTATAGCTGATGAAATAAATATGTAAAATTAAAACCACCCGTTAGACGGGTGGTTTGCTAAAGCCCTTATAGGGCTTTTTTATTGTTGTAAACCTTTAATAGGAACTGAATGTTCTGACAATTACACTATTATTTCTTGTTCACTATAATTTTATTTTTTGGTTGTCAGACTAATTATATTCTATTATAGGAAATTTTTATTTTTTGTAGGAATTTTTACCTAACTTTTTAAAATACCCAAAGGTTTAACCTTTGGGTATTTTAGGATTAAATTTCTATTTCATATTTTTTTAGTTTATTATAAAGAGTATTACGGCTTACACCAAGCATTTCTGCTGCCTTTGATATATTACCTTTTGTATGACGTGTAATAAGTATTATATGTTTCTTTTCAAGGCTTTCAAGAGTATCATATTCTTTGCCATCTTCAGCTGTATCTAAAGCATATTCTTTGCCATCTTTCATTGTATCATTTATATATGCTGGTATATGCTCAGGTAATATAACTGTACCCTCACATACGTTTACAGCTCTTTCAAGGGCATTTTCAAGCTCTCTAACATTTCCTGGCCAATCATACTGTCTAAGTATATTAAGAGCTACCGCACCTATTTCAAATACATTTTTACCTAAATGATTACTCATTCTAGTTATTATATGTTTACAAAGTTTATCTATACTATCTTTCTGCTCTCTAAGAGGTGTTGTCTTTATACCTAAAACGTCAAGTCTGTAGTATAAGTCCTGTCTAAAACTTCCGTCACGACAAAGCTCTGAAAGGTCCTTATTTGTGGCACATATAAGTCTTACATTTACGTCAAACACATTTTCGCCACCGATACGGCTTATACGCTTATCCTGTATAGCTTTCATAAGCTTAACCTGTAAGTCTAAAGGAAGTTCACTTACCTCATTTATAAAAAGTGTACCGCCGTTGGCAAGTTCAAACTTTCCAGGTCTACCCTCAATAAAGTTTTCCATTCCATACTTTTTCTCAACACCGAAAAGCTCACTTTCTAAAAGCTGTCTTGGAATACCGGAACAGTTTAGTGTAACGAAAGGCTGACCTGCTCTAGTTGAGGCATTGTGTATAGCATTTGCAAAAAGCTCCTTACCTGTACCACTTTCCCCCTGTATAAGCACATTTGATGTACTCTGTGAAGCAATTCTAGCCATTTTTAAACTCTCTACAAACTTCTCGTTGCTATCATTTCCTATGATATCTTCGAAAGTAAATTTTGCATAACTTCCTACCATATCATTTACCATTTTCTTAACTTTCTTTATTCTTCTAAAAGTATCAACAACTCCGGCAACCTGACCATTTTCATCTTTTATAGGATAAGCTGTTTTCTGTAAGTGCATTATAGCCCCTTCAGGATTTCTTACTATAAGCTCCTTATCAATATAGCCTATACCTGTCCTTAAAACCTCAAGTATCATAGGGTTAAAGTTTGCAATATCCGAAATATGTTTTCCTATAGACTTATCCTTATTTACGTAAAGTATGTCCCCTGCCTCACTATTCATATATGTTATAATTCCGTTTTTATCAATTATAATCATACCGTCGTTTACAGCTTCAACAATGGCATCTTGGAAGTTCTGCTTAATTATAAGCTGATTATTCTTTTCTTTTACATAAAGTATATTTTCAATAGCGTATGATGTTGCAACAGCCATTCCTAGCGTATGAGGGTATACCTTTTCTTTAGGGCCTGTAATACTTATAACACCGACTAAAATACCATTAAGCCATATAGGACTTGCAGAACAACCCCACATTTTAAGCTCATTACAGTAATGCTCGTCACCTGAAACCTGTATAGCTCTACCCTCTTTTAAAGCAAGAGAAATAGCATTAACTCCCGCATTATTTTCAGACCAGTCTATACCTTTTCTAACGCAAGTGTTCTCTATATCGCTTTCACCTACTACCTCTATAACTCTAGCATTTTCATCAGCAAGGGAAACGAGGAAACTTTTGTCCTCAACAAACTTATATATTTTTTCCATAAACGGTCTAGCACTACTTAAAAGAAACTCTTTTTTCTCTATTAAACTTTCAAACTCACTACCTGAAAGTGTACTCATATCTATTCTTCTGTCAGGCTCAAGTTTTCTCTCCTCACATCTTTTATACGCCTTTTCAAGCATACTTTGTTTTTCATTGTCCATTTAATTTTTACCTCCATAAACTAAAAAAACGCAGATTAACATATAATCTTTTAGATAGAAAATAATTAAAGATTTGAAAGTTCATCTTCCATTTTAGAAAGACGCTCCTCTATTTTAGAAATATCATCTATATTTTTAAATTCTGACATCATCATACTAGGTGAAGGGTCTGAATAAACATTTGGCTTTAAATACCTTGAAAGTATAGGAAACATTACTATAGAAACAATTCCACCTGCAAAGCCATTATTATAAAGGTTTACACCGGAGTATCCAAGTCCAGCGTGAAGTGTTACAGATGAATGTACAAAACCCGAAAATACTCCTGCCAAAAATCCATATGTCCCTGCAACAGGTGCTAGTGTTGTACCAAAAAGTCCAGCTAGCTGTGCTGACGGGCTATTGTATCCCCACTCTTTAGTGAAACCACCTATTAAAATGCCTAGCATAATAGGAATTATATTTTTTGCGTGCTTACCCTTAGCTCCAAAACCCATAATTGTTATTATACCACCTATAGTAGGCCCATTTAAATCTCCACCCGTAATAATTATATAGGTTGTTGCTATTATTCCATTTACACCTATATTTATAAGTACGGAAGGAATACCGTCAAGTACTGTAAAATCCTGTGTAGGACTTCCAGACCTTTTAAGTATATTTTTATAGTTTGTAAAAGCATTCTCTCTATCGCTTAAAAATCCATATACTATTAATAATATACAAATTAAGTATATCACACTACCTATCTCAAAGTTGTGACCTACGCTCCACTTGGAAACAGTATTAAATTCATAACCGTAAGATTTTAAAATAGGAACTAATATAAGAGCTAAAAGACCTATGGCAAAACCACCGTTATATAAACTAAGTCCGTGAAGCAGTTTATCTGTATGCTGAGCTAAAAGTGGCATAACAAACCCTATTATTATACCACAACTTATAGATGTTATTGCATTATATAACGTAATATTTTCGTTATAAAAAAATGTTGTGCTTATAAGAGGGCCTAAAGCCGTAGATAAAAGGCTTATTACAACGTATTTAGAAAACTTCTCTTTGTTAGTAATACAAAATATATATGTGCCTAAAATTATAAACCACATATTAAATACATTCTTACCAAAAAAAGAAAATCCTGACATAAGCCCTATGGTAAGTATTCCCCCACCATTTAAAGGAACTTTATTTAAATACATTATTATAACTGTTATAAGGGTTACAACTCCAACATTTACAAGAGTTGGGCCAATGCCAACAAGATAAAAATAATCTGTTATAAGGATATCATTAGCAAGAATAATCTTTATAAACCCATCAAATATATCTCTAGGGCTTGACAACAAAAATCCCACAATTACAAAAAAAACTGCATATACAAAAGCAAATCTATAACCAGTATTTGAATTTTTGTTCATTTAGTAATTCCTTTCCATCATTTTTTATAAAATAAGTATATCACTTTAGCGAATACTTTTCAAATATTAGCTAAAATATATAAATTTACTATACTAAACATTTACATTATCTAAAATTAAACACAAATCCCATTTTTAAACCATATAATAT
>JADIMX010000127.1 GCA_017694425.1 Candidatus Fimicola merdigallinarum | reverse complement strand
GTGATAGAGCTTTTTGACGAGTTCAAAAAAGTTAGTAATCTTCCAGAAGAGAAGTATATAAAGAAAAAAGGAACAATTTTTGAAACTATATCTGGACTTTTATCAAAATAATTAGTTATTAATGCGTAATAGATTTTAATATCTGTTACGCATTTTTATTTTTGATATTTAAATAATAATAATTACTTGACAGTATATGTAAAAGAATTTATATTTAATATGTGCATATCAGTGCCTTTAAAAAAGGATAATAGGGAATTTTGTGAAACAAAGCAGCCCCCGCTACTGTATGGAGGACGAAATCTTAATTTGTCACTGAAAATTTGGGAAGACTAAGAGAGTAGAGTGATTCTAAGCCAGGAGACCTGCTGATATGATTAGGTACAATGTTTTCGGAGGGAAAGCCAAGTGCAATTTACAGCTTAGTTATAAAATTAAGCTGTGTTTTCGTGTGCAATGGCTAGGTAAATTCTAGTCATTTTTTATTCTAACGAAAAGTGTACTTACCAAGTTTATAAAAAAGAAAGGTGAGTAAAAATGAAAAGGAAAGTTTTAGTTTTATTATTATCTATGGTAGTATCAACAGGTGTAATTGTGGGTTGTCAGAATTCTGATAACACAGAAAATACTGTTGTGGCTACAAATTCTAATGATGAAGATTATGGTACTGTTGTAATTAAAAATGGCGACAGAGAAGTGGTTTTTACAGAAATGCCACAGAAAGTAATATGTTGTCATTTGTATACTGCTGAGAATATGGTTATGCTTGGACTTGCCGATAAGATAGCAGGTAAAAACATTCCTACAAATGATGCAGAAAAGCCACTTTTGGAGCTTGAAAATGAATTTGAAAATATTCCTGAAATTAAAAAATCTAATGAAAGTGTAGTAGCTGCAGGTGCAGATTTGGTTATAGGTCAGGTAAGTGCTTTTAAAGATAGTGCTTGGGGAAGTTATGAAAAACTTGAAAGTCAAGGTATAAAGGCCTTAACAATTACAGGTACAATGGTTCAAGATGAAACTATAGAAGATGTTTATACTGATATAGAAAATCTAGGTAAAATATTTAAGGTTGAGGATAGAGCAGAAAAGCTTATATCAGATATTAAAAGTAAGATAGAAGAAACTCAAAATGCAGTTAAAGATATAAAAGAGGAAGACAAAGTTAAAGTATTTGTTATGGATAGTTTCAAAGGAAATGAGATTTACACTACATCAAGTGGTCTTGAAAGTAATCTTATAGAGCTTGCTGGTGGTATAAATACAACAAAGGGTATGGCTGATTCAAGATGGTTTAATACAAGTGTTGAAACATTGGTTTCAGCAAATCCAGATGTAATAATATTTAATGACTATGGAAGTCAAACAATAGAAGAAAAAATGGATTTTATAAATAATAATCCGGCACTTTCAGAAGTTACAGCAGTTAAAAATAAATCATACTTTACAATACCACTTGTGGAAGTTATGCAGGATATTCGCTCAGCTAGTGCCTGTGAAAAGTTCGCTAAATTCTTTTATCCACAGTGTTTTGAGGTAGAATAATGAATTTATATAAAGATATAAGATTAACTATTATATTTTTTACACTTACAGTATTACTTATATTTTCTATTATATATACTATAAGCATAGGTTCTACACCTATATCAAGTAAAACTGTGTTTGGAATATTGGTAGATAAGATTTTTTTAGATGGGAAAGGTTTAAAAGAAGGTATTTGGGCTATGCCTGATTTTCAAATAGTGTGGAATATAAGATTACCTAGAGTTCTATTTGGATTAATATGTGGAATGGGGCTTTCTGTATGTGGAGTTGTTATGCAGTCCCTAGTTATGAATTCTATTGCAGACCCGTATATATTAGGTATTTCTTCAGGTGCATCAGCAGGTGCTAGTTTTGCCCTTTTAATACCTTTGCCATTTTTTCAAGGACAGTATCAAACATCAATAATTGCTATGGTTGGTGCCTTTATTGCCTCTTTTATGGTTTATTATATGGCTAAAATAACTGGTGGTGGAAGAATACACCCTGTAAGTTTATTGCTTTCAGGTACATCTATAAATGCACTTATGAGTGCTATAACAAATTTTCTTATATTTATTGCAAAAAGTCCTGAAAGTATTTCAGCAGTGTATAATTGGCAGATGGGTACAGTAGCATCTGCCAGTTGGAATAATATTAGACTTCCTTTTTTTACTGTGTTTATGGGTCTTATGATTTTTATTGTATTCTCGCCAAAGTTAAATATGCTTATGTTAGGTGATGAATATGCCTACGCTATGGGAGTTAATGTAAAAAGGTTTAGATTTATAATGTTTTTTGTATGCTCTTTAATAGTTGCCTCTCTTGTATCGGTAACAGGTATAATTGGTTTTGTAGGTCTTGTAATACCTCATATTGTAAGATTATTTGTGAAGAGTAGTAATAATAGAGTTGTTATACCGTTAAGTGCAATATTAGGTTCTATATATTTAATATGGTCAGATGCCTTAGCTAGAAGTTTGTTTTCTATAGCAGAGCTACCAATAGGCATTATAACTGCTTTCATAGGAGCCCCTTGCTTATTGTATCTTATGATAAAGAGAAAGTTTGGTGGTTAATGTATGTCATATAAAATTGAGTATAGAGATATTTGCCTTAAATTTGGTAAAAGAAATATTTTAGAAAATGTAAATATATGTGCAAAAGAGGGAGAATTAACAGGAATAGTTGGGCCTAATGGCTGTGGAAAATCTTCTCTTATAAAAACTACATTCGGCTTTTATGAATACAATAAAGGTGATATATTTATAGATGGTGTTTCTCATAAAAAGTACAGCAATAAGGAGCTAAGCCAAAAGATAGGTTATGTAGCACAAGAAAACAACGTAGTTTTTAATTTTACTGTTTATGATATAGTTTCTATGGGTAATAAAGATATAAAAGCTGTTTATAATGCCCTTGATGAATTAAAAATAAGCCATTTAGTTAAAGAGCCTATTCAAAACCTTTCCGGTGGTGAGAGGAAAATGGTATTTATAGCTAGAGCCTTAGCACAAAATTCAGATATAATTATACTTGATGAGCCTACAAATCACCTCGATATAAATCATCAGTTATTTATATTAGATTATTTGAAAAAAAGTGGGAAAACTATTTTAATGGTTATTCACGATTTAAGACTTGCCACAAAGTATTGCGATAGTATATATGTTATAAAAGATGGTAAAAATTTTTGTTTTGGAAAACCTGAGCAGGCTTTATCAAAAGAAAATGTATATAATGTGTTTGGTATAAATGGTGAAGTTTTAAATATAGATAAATATGGTTTAGATTTTATGATTTAATATTATGGTATGTATATTTTTAGTATATACATACCATTTTTATATTATTTCCTAGTTGCCACATCAGTAAATTTAAAGTAATCTGGTCTATGTCTAGACTGAGTATATTCAAACATAATACCATCACTATTATATGTTTGACTACTTACAACAGCAAGACAGTTGTAATCGTTTAAATCCATATATTTTTCATCTGTTAAAGTAGCTTTTTCAATAGTTAATGTACGTTTGCTTGTAACAATATTTGTAAGTTAGTTTTGAAGGTAATGGAAGACGTTTCTATACAGATGAATCTAATATATATATCTTAAAGAGCTTAACAAAGGATAGAGGTTATAAAAAATTATAAAGATATAAATGTAAAAAATCAAATTAATGATAGCAATTTCATTTTATCACATTATAAAAAGTTAATAAGTCTTCGTAAATCTGAAGATATAATAGCGTATGGCAATTTTAAACCATTAGCTGAAAATCATAAGCAGATTTTTGCATATGAAAGAGAGTATAAAGGGGAAAGTATTATTGTTATAAATAATTTTTATGAAAAAGAAACAGAGTGGGAAAGTGAAATTAATTTAACTAAATACAAATGTATACTTAGCAATTACGAAAATATAAATTTAAACAAAAAACTTAATTTAAGACCATATGAGTCTATTGTATTAAAGTCACAGAGTTATTAAAAAATATACATTATTTTTATGGATAATTTACTGTTTTATGGTATATAAAAATATATTATGAATAATTATATAAAAATATTGACAAATATATTATTTAATAATATAATAATGACATAATAATTATGGATTGTTACTGGTCAAGCAGGCTATACCATTTTCTATTATAACAAGAACTATAGTTCAAGTTTTATATGGAAAGTAGGTATAGCTTTTTTTATACCTACAAACAGAATGTGGAGTGAATATCAGATGGAAATTAAGAAAGTAATTAATAATAATCTTGTGAAATCATTCAACGATAAAAATCAAGAAGTACTCGTTATGGGTTGCGGTATTGGTTTTAAAAAACTGGCTGGAGATATCATAGATGAAACAAAAATAGAAAAAAATCTATGTTGCAGATAATAAGGAGATGTCAAATAAACTTGTAAATCTCCTTGAGAAAGTTCCTATCGAACACTTCCAGACAGCTAATGAGATTATAAGTTTTGCAAAAGTATCATTAGGCAAAAAGTTTAATGATAATATTTATCTGACATTGACAGACCATATAAATTTTGCAGTTGAAAGAGCCAAACAAGGGATACATATTAAAAATGCACTTTTATGGGAGATAAAAAGATTTTATAATCACGAGTTTTTTATAGGAAAAGAAGCTCTTGGAATAATAAAAAAGAATTTAGGTGTTGACTTACCTGAAGATGAAGCTGGATTTATAACTTTACATATTGTTAGTGCTCTTATGGATTCCTCTACTATTGGCGAAACAACAGAAATGACAAAGGTAATTCAAAATATTCTTAATATTGTGAAATACCATTTTAATGTTCAATTTGATGAATACTCCTTACATTATGAACGATTTATAACACACTTAAAATTCTTTGTTCAGCGAGTTTTTAGTGGAATTGAAATTGATGATGACGACAAAAGCTTTTTACTTGCACTAAAAGAACAG
>JADIMX010000126.1 GCA_017694425.1 Candidatus Fimicola merdigallinarum | reverse complement strand
GATTTATAAAGTTGATATTTGGCTTAAAAGAAGTACTTTACCTGATAGATTTAGATAAATTTATTAGTAATATCTATTGCTATAGATTATTGGTTAAATTTTTCTCTACCTAATAAGCACAAACTTTTAGAGTAGCTTATAGTTTGTGAAATTCAATATTAATTATTGAAAATTACGAAAGTTTAAAGCTGATAATAATATTTTAAATAGAAGTTTTTGTAATTAAATTTATATTTAAAGATATAAGCTTAATAAAGTTGATATTTAGCTTAAAAGAAGTATTATACCTACTAGTTTGAGAGAGAAATTTATTAGTTATATTTAGTTATGTAGATAGGGTTATATATTGATTAAATTTTTCTACTTAATAAATACCAGTTTTTAGAACTATATGTAGCTTTTAATATGGATAAACAACTTTTAATCTAAAATTTAGAAAAAATGCTATTTAAAAATATCTAAAGTCGATTTTAACTTTAGTATAAATAATTGTGTTCAGACAAAAAATAATATAAAACGTACATTTGTTAAATTGGTTTTTAATATGTATGATTTAAACAGGAGGTAGTATTTATGTTTTACCCATATTCTTTTTCTTATTTTTATATACTTATTCCTCCTATGTTGCTTGCTTTATACGCACAGTCAAAGGTAGGAAGTACGTTTAATAAGTATTCTAGGGTTTCAAACAGTAGAGGTTTTACAGGTGCCGAGGTTGCCACACAGCTTTTACACGCATCAGGTATATATGATGTTAGAGTTGAGAGAGTTTCTGGAAATCTTACAGACCACTACGACCCACGAACAAAAACATTAAGACTTTCCGACTCTGTTTACGGAAGTACATCTATTTCAGCTATAGGTGTTGCTGCCCACGAAACAGGTCACGCTATACAGCACGATACAGGATATGCCTTTTTAAAACTTAGAAGTGCTATGGTTCCTATAACAAACATAGGTTCAAACCTTTCTATGCCTCTTATATTATTAGGTGTTTTGATAGGTGGTACTGCTGGTTCAAGTTTTGGGTATACAATAATACAGCTTGGAATAGTTCTTTTTTCATTGGCTGTGGCTTTTTCACTTATAACACTTCCTGTTGAGTTTGACGCATCAAGACGTGCTATAGCCTGTCTTGAAAGATACAATTTTTTAAATGATAACGAGTTAAAACCGGCTAGAAAAGTTTTAAGTGCAGCAGCCTTAACATACGTTGCGTCAGCTGTAGTTGCTATTGCCAACCTTTTAAGACTTATACTTTTATTCGGTAGACGAGATGATTAATATTTAAATATTTAAGTGCAGGGGAATTTATCCTCTGCATTTTTTATATAAAAATATTTGCGGTATTTTGTTATTTAGTTTAATATAAGATATAATAATATTTTGGAAAGGCTTGAAAAAATATGATAGAAATTAATCCGAGAGAGGTTGCCTCTGAGGGGCTTTATAGGATTTTTGAGGAACAGTCATTTAACAATGTTGTTCTTAAATCTATTTTAAAACAGAATGGTGCAATGGCTAAAAATGATAAGGCTTTTGTAACGGAAATAGTAAACGGAACACTTAGAAATATTTACTATATTGATTATGTAATAAATCAATTTTCAAACACAAAGACAGATAAAATTAAACCTTGGCTTTTAGCTGTTATGCGAAGTGCAGTTTATCAAATAATATTTATGGACAAAGTGCCTGTTTCTGCTTCCTGTAATGAGGCTGTAAAACTTGCTAAAAAACGTGGCTATGGAAAGCTTTCCGGCTTTGTAAATGGAGTTTTAAGGTCTATAAGTAGAAATGTAGATAATATTGAGCTTCCAAAGTACGGTACACCGGAATATTTAAATATAAAGTATTCTCACCCGCTTTGGCTTATTAAAATGTGGCTACACGAGTATGACTATGATTTTGTTGAAAATTTATGTAAAAGTAACAATGAACCACCTGATGTTACAGTAGTCGTAAATACTCTTAAAACAGATAGAGATAGTCTTAAAAATGACCTTGAAAAAGAGGACATTGTGGTTTCTTTAGGTAAGTATCACCAAAATGTACTTCATCTTAAGAAAACATCTGATATATCTAATCTTGACGCTTTTAAAAAAGGTCTTTTTCATATACAAGATGAAAGCTCTGTTACAGCTGTAAAGGTTTTAGACCCTAAAAAAGGCGAAAAAATACTTGATATATGCTCTGCCCCTGGTGGTAAAAGTATGCTTTCTGCTGAGCTTATGGAAAATTTAGGGGAAATATCATCAAGGGATATATACTACCATAAAATAGAGCTTATAGAGGATTCATCAAAAAGACTTGGTTTAAGTATTATAAATGCAGAGGAAAAAGACGCACTTCAGTTTTACCCTGAAGATGTAGAAAAATTTGATAGAGTTCTTGTTGATGCACCTTGTTCAGGCTTTGGAATAATAAAGAAAAAGCCGGATATAAAATTTAGAAGAACAGGTAACGACATTGACGAGCTTATAAAAATTCAGAGAGGTATACTTGAAAACGCATCTAAGTATGTTAAAAAAGGTGGGGTTTTAGTATACAGCACTTGTACTATATGTAAAAAAGAAAATATTAAAAATGTTCAGTGGTTTTTAGAAAACTTTAATTTTGAACTTGAAGATATAGATAATCTTCTTCCTAATGGAGTTAATAGTCAGACTAAAGGTTGTGTTTCATTTTATCCAAATGTAAACGGAACAGACGGGTTTTTTATAGCCAGATTTCGCAGAAAGGAGAATTAAAAAATGGCAAAAGAGGATTTAAAGTCTATGAGCCTTGAAGAGCTTCAGGGATTTATGGCTAATATAGGAGAGGCAAAGTTTAGAGCGAAACAGGTTTTTGAATGGATTCATAAAAAACAGGCAGATAGTTTTTCTGATATGACAAATCTTTCAAAAAATCTTAGAGAAAAACTTGAGAAAGAGGCAAAATTAAGTTACGCAAGAATTTTAGAAAAGAGAGTTTCTAAACAAGACGGTACTACAAAATACTTGTTTGCCTTAGAGAATGATAATATAATAGAAAGTGTGCTTATGCGTTATGGCTACGGTAATGCCGTATGTATTTCAACACAGGTAGGTTGCCGTATGGGTTGTACTTTCTGTGCATCAACACTTGACGGAGTTGAGAGAAATCTTACAGCAGGAGAAATGCTTTCACAGATTTATGAAATACAGAAAGACACAGGAGAAAGAGTTTCTAGTGTAGTTCTTATGGGTAGTGGCGAGCCTTTAGACAACTACGACAATGTCATAAAATTTATAAAACTTTTAAATGATAAAGACGGTCTTAATATAGGTCAAAGACATATAACTCTTTCGACTTGTGGACTTATAGAGAAAATGTATAAGTTAGCAGATGAGTGTTTACAAATAACACTTGCTGTGTCTTTACACGCACCAAATGATGAAATTAGAAATAAAATTATGCCGGTTTCAAAGAAGAATGATATGGATAGACTTCTTGAGGCTTGTAAATACTATTCAGATACAACAAAGAGAAGGATTACATTTGAGTACGCTATGATTAGCGGTGTTAATGATAGCCTTGACTGTGCTAAGGAATTGTCAGAAAGACTTAGAAATATGCTTTGTCATATTAATCTTATTCCGGTTAATGATGTTAAAGAGAGAAACTACAAAAAGAGTAGTGGAGAAACAGTTGAAAGATTTGCTGAATTTTTAAATTCTAAAGGTATTGAAACAACAGTTAGACGAAAACTTGGAAGTGATATTAATGCTGCCTGTGGTCAGCTCAGAAAGGGCTACTTAGAAAAAAGACAGTAACAAAAAGAAGGTGTTGCGATTGAGAAGTGTTTTTAGAAGTGTTGTAGGAATGAGAAGGAAAAACAATGAAGACGCTGTTTTTTGTGGGCAAGGAAATCTAAAGGATTTATTCATTGTTGCAGATGGAATGGGTGGCTGTAACGCAGGAGAGGTTGCAAGTTCTCTTGCCATAAAGGTTTTTGTAAGTGGAATAGAGGGAAATATTTCTGAATATTTTGATAACGAAAATATTTTAGATACTCTTGTTTCAGCTATTCATTGCAGTAATAGAACTGTTTATGAATTATCTAAAACTAATTCAGAATTTTATGGTATGGGTACTACAATAGATGCTTCAGTTATAAGAAATAGTAAGCTTTATGCTGTTCATATAGGCGATAGTAGAATATATATTTTTAGAGATGGTAAGTTAAAAATGCTTACAGAGGACCATTCTTATGTTATGGAGCTTTTAAAATGTGGTGAAATTACAGAAGAAGAGGCAAGAAATCACCCTGATAGAAATAAAATAACAAGAGCCTTAGGCACAGAGGAAAATATTTTGGTTGATACTATTGTTACAAGTATTTTACCTAACGATATAATCCTTATGTGTAGTGACGGTCTTACAAATATGGTTAGTGATGAAAAAATAGAAAGAATACTAAATATGAACGCAAGTATAGATAAAAAAGCTGATATACTTGTAGATGAGGCAAATTCATCAGGTGGCCTTGATAATATAACAATAATTTTAGTAGAACAGGAGGTAGAGGAATGATTTTGGCAAGTGGAACTGTACTGAGTGGAAGATATGAAATACTTCAAAAGCTCGGTTCTGGTGGTATGGCAGTTGCGTACTGTGGTCGTGACAAAGTTCTTGACAGATTTGTCACAATAAAAATTCTTAGAGAAGAGTTTTCTTCTGATGATGAGTTTAAGGAAAAGTTTAAAGTTGAGGCACGTTCTGCTGCAAGTCTTTCTGACCCTAATATAGTAAGTGTTTATGATGTAGGAGAGTATGAGGGTATAAGCTATATAGTTATGGAGTATATTCACGGTGATACCCTAAAAAAAGCTATAAAGGAAAAAGCTCCTTTTGATACAAAGACTATAGTTAACATATCATTACAGATAGCGTCAGCACTTTCTAATGCTCATAAAAATAAGGTTGTTCATAGGGATATAAAACCTCAAAATATACTTATAAGCTCTGACGGTATCGTTAAAGTTACAGACTTTGGTATTGCAAGAGCAACAACTGGCAGTACAGTTGAAACCAAAGCAAATGCAGTAGGCTCTGTTTACTATTTTTCTCCGGAACAGGCGAGAGGTGGATATGTTGATGAAAAAAGTGATATATACTCTCTCGGTATAACAATGTATGAAATGGCAACAGGTAAAGTGCCTTTTGACGGTGAAAATGCTGTAACTATAGCCCTTAAACATTTAAATGATGAGCTTCCGGATATGCGTCAGTTTAACCCTAAACTTTCTGATAATCTTGAAAAAATTATAAAAAAGGCAACTATGAAAAAGGCTAGTGATAGATATGCTAATATAGACCTTATGGTTCAGGACCTTTTTAAGGTTATGTCTGATAGTGATACTGATAGTACATATAGTAAAATAGAGGAAGAACCAAAAGAAAGTGATGTTATTATTCCTACACCTACACCGTCAAGAAGAAGTAGAATGGAAAGACGACAGGAAAATTTAGATAGCAAACTTAAAATTTCAAATGATAATGATGATTTTGAATCTGAGTACGTTGAGGAAAGTGTGCCTAAAAATAATAGAAAAACTTATGATGATGAAGATGATGATTATGAAGATGACTACGACAAAGGTCAGGAGAGAAAGGTCATAGTTTTAGCTGTTATAACAGCACTTATTATCATATGTGGTATAACATTTGCAGGATTTAAATTCTTAGGTGGAGGAAGTAAGGTTTCTGCTGAGCTTGTTCCTGTACCTGCTTTTGTAGGTGAAGATTTTGAAGATGCACAGAGTATGGCTGAAGAATTAGGTATAAAACTTGTTCAGGTTGGAGAAGAATACAGTAACTATGAAGCAGGTGTTATATTTGCACAGAGTGTTGAAGAGGGCGAGTCTATAAAACAAGGTTCTGAACTTTCTGTTAAGGTAAGTCTTGGTCTTGAAGAACATAAGATGATTGATGTTACAGGTTTAGATGAAAAAGACGCAACAGAGGCTATAAATGATGAAATAGGTATAGACCCTGACGTTGAATATGAGTTTAGTGATGATGTAGAAATAGGAAAGGTTATAAAACAAACTCCGTCTAAAGGAACAACAGTTACATCTAAATCAGATATAACTATATTTGTAAGTAAAGGCGAGGAGTTTAAAAAGGTTTCTGTTCCTAACTTAGTTGGTAAAACTGAAGATGAGGCTAAAAAACTTTTAGAGTCTAAAGGTCTTATACTTGGAACTGTTACAGAAACTGAAAGTGATACAGTTGAAAAAGGCAAGGTTATAACACAGACTATATCTTCCGGTGAAGAAATTGCTAAAAACAGCGTTGTTAATATTATTGTAAGTAAAGGCTCTAGCAAAACTGATGAGGATAAGAAGGAAGAAAAACCTGAAACCGATAAGAAAGAGGAAAAACCTACAACAAACTCAAACATCAATAAGAATGAGGATAAAAAAGAAGAAAATTCTAATAACAACGAAAAGCCACAGACACCTTCTAAACCTGAAACAAATAATGACAATAGTAGTAATAACAGCAACAATAACAATGAAACTAATACAAATGAAACTCCTAAAGATGAGGAAAAACCAACTGAAACACAAAAAACATCTACAAAGAACTTCCCTATATACATTAAAAATGATGGTCAGTATGGTGATACTGTTCACGTTAAAGTTGTTAAAACAGGAGAAGACGGAAGTGTTTCTGTTGTAAAAGATGCTAATCAGCCAACATCTTCATTCCCACAGCAGATATCTGTTTCTGGACAGGGAAAAGCAACTGTTGAGTGCTATATAGACGGTAGCCTTATTTGGAGTGAAAGTGTTAATTTTTCAGAGGGTGGCAATTAATGATAAATGGTACAATAATTAAAGGTATAGGTGGATTTTATTATATAGATACAGAAAATGGTGTTTATGAGTGTAGGGCAAGAGGAATTTTTAGGAAAGAAAAACTTAAGCCTACTGTTGGTGACCAGGTAAAAATATCTGTTTTAGATGAAAAAAATAAAAAAGGTAGTCTTGATGTTATAGAGCCTAGAAAAAATATGCTTATACGACCTAGAGTTTCTAATGTAGAGCAGGCAGTTATTGTCTTTGCATCTGTAAGCCCTGACATAAATATAGACCTTTTAGATAGGTTTTTAATACTTGTTTCAGAGCAGAAGCTTGATGTTTTGATATGTATAAATAAAATTGACCTTGACGAAGAAAAGAAATATGAGTACGTTAAAAAGCTCTATGAGGATTCAGGCTATAGAGTTATACTTTTAAGTGCTGAAAAGGGTGTAGGAATTGATGAGATTAAAAGTGCATTAAAGGATAAGATATCTGTTTTTGCTGGACCTTCTGGTGTTGGTAAAAGCAGTCTTATAAATGCAATATCCCCTGATTTACAGCTTAAAACAGGTGAGATAAGTGCAAAAATTGAAAGGGGAAAACATACTACACGCCACGCAGAGCTTATGCAGATAGAGGAAAATAGTTATATAGTAGACTCTCCAGGGTTTACATCACTTTTCCTTGAGCATATACCGGCAGAGGAGTTGCAGTACCACTTTAAAGAATTTGAGCCGTATATAAACCAATGTAGGTATACAGGCTGTAGCCATATACACGAGCCGGACTGTGCCATTAAAGAGCAGGTAGGTGTAAATATACGAGCTGAAAGATATGAAAGATATGTAAATTTATACAATGAACTCAGAAAGGGTGTAAAAAGATGACAGAATACAAACTTGCACCGTCACTTTTATCGGCGGATTTTGGAATTTTAAAAGAACAACTTGAAATAATGGAAAAGGCAGGAGCTCCATACATACATCTTGATGTTATGGACGGTATGTTTGTTCCAAATATATCTTTTGGTATGCCAGTTTTAAAATCTATAAGAAAGTATACAAATATGGTTTTTGATGCACATCTTATGGTGGTAGAGCCTGAAAGATATGTTGAAGAAGTTTATAAAGCTGGTTGCGATATAATAAATATACACGCAGAGGCAACAAAAGATGTTAAAGGTGTAATCGAAAAAATTAATGGTTTCGGTGTTAAGTCTGGTGTTACAATAAAACCAGCTACACCTGTTTCTGAGATATATGATGTTCTTCCTATGGTAGATATGGTGCTTGTTATGAGCGTTGAGCCAGGTTTTGGTGGTCAGAAGTTTATGGAAGAACAGCTTGATAAGGTTCGTGAGCTTAAGAGATTAAAAGACGAAAATGGATACAAATACGATATACAGATAGACGGCGGAATAACTCTTGATAATGTAAGACAGGTTATTGAGGCTGGAGCAAACTGTATTGTTGCAGGTTCATCAGTACTCGGAAAAGAAGATATAGCACAGGCAGTAAAGGACTTTAATAAAATTTTCGAGGAATATTAATTATGAAAGCTGTTATATTCGGTGGTGCTGATATAGACGACTATAGCTTTTGTAAAAAATATATAGATGATGATAGCATTATTATATGCTGTGATAGAGGTCTTTTACACGCAGATAAGCTAAATATCAAACCGGATTATATAGTTGGGGATTTTGACTCAGTTTCTGAAATTCTTCTTGATAAATATGAGGATTTAGGTTTTGATATTGATAGATATCCTGCAAAGAAGGATTATACCGACCTTGAAATAGGTGTTAATATTGCAATAGAAAAAGGCGTTGAGGATATTATTATTATAGGTGGTATAGGCTCAAGAATAGACCATACTTTTGGCAATATGCACATACTTTATAGCCTTTTAGAAAAGAATATAAAGGCTTGCCTTGTAAATAACTATAACCACATTACACTTACTAATTCTAAGGCTGTTGTAAAAGGTAAAAAAGGCGATATAGTTTCTATATTGCCATTTATGGGTGATGCAGAAGGAGTTACTTTGAAAGGCTTTGAGTATTCACTTACAGACTTTAATATGAAGTTTGGTCAGGCTTTAGGTGTGAGCAATGTACTTTTAGGTGATGAGGGTATAGTTTGCGTTAAAAAAGGTTGCCTTGCTATTATTAAAGCAAAAGATAATTGATTTAAAAACTGTGATGGCTTTAAGGTTGTCACAGTTTTTTGTTTGATATTAAATATATATAGTTAACATTGTAGTTACTACATAGTTTATAATATAAATGTAAATATTAAACGAGAGGTGTTAGTTTGTGAAAAGATATAGGATTGGAGAAGTTTCGAAAATACTTAATATTTCACCGCAAAAAAATAATGATAATAAATAAAGAAATCGTTTTATTGGTATAAGAAAGTTATTGCTAAAAATGGTGAAGATTTAGAATAATATGAATATAAATTATTAAATTTTATAAAAATATCTCTGCAATTTACAAATGCTGTAGAGGTATTTTTTATTATCCATATCTAAAAATATGAATATAATATAGTGAATATATTTTGGTAGTTGATTTATATGAAATGTGTAAATAAAACGGCTGTAGGTTTTATATGTATAGGTTTTGGGGCAGGTGTTGTAGTTATGACTTTTATGCCTAAGTGGTGTATTTTAGGTGGGGTAGCTATAATATGCTGTGGTGTAAAACTTATAGAAAGGTAAAAAAATAAAGGCTTCTAAATAATGAAGCCTTTACACGCATTTTAAAAATTAGATTGCACGAGTTACTTTATTTGAACGTAAACATCTTGTGCAGATGTAGATTGATTTTACTGTTCCGTTATCTACAATTTTAACTTTTTTTACGTTTGGTTTCCAAGTTCTATTAGCACGTCTACTTACCTGACTACGGTTGATGCTAATTCTATGTCCTGTACGCATACCTTTTTCACAAATTTCACACTTTGCCATTTTAAATGCACCTCCTCGAAATCTTTGTGTGGCACAACAAATGTATTTTATCAGAAAAAAAAGAATTTTGCAACAACTTTAATACTTTTTTTGAAAAAAATTTTAAAAAAGAATTGCAGTAAAGTCTATATTCAATTACAATATTGTTTGTATCTATTTAAAAACAAAGCTATATAGTTAATATGTCGTTTAAAATGATGTTTAAAAAATATATAATTAATGGTATAATAAATAAAATTAATATTTTTTAGGAGGTAAACTTATGTCAGCTAAACTTGAAAATGATTATGGTATAATTACAATAGAAAATGAAGTTATTGCTAGAATAGCAGGCTATGCTGCAATGGACTGCTATGGTATAGTAGGTATGGCTGCTAAAAATATGAAGGACGGCATAGTACAGCTTTTAAAAAAGGAAAGTCTTACAAAAGGAATTAAACTTACAGTTAATGAAAACAAGATTTCTTTAGATTTTCATATAATTGTTGAGTATGGTACAAATATTACTGCTATTGCAGATAATATAATAAGCACTGTAAAATATAAAGTTGAGGAATTTGCAGGGCTTGAAGTGGAAACTGTCAACATATTTGTTGAGGGTGTCAGAGTAGACAACTAAGGAGGAGCATACCTGTGGGTATTACTAATATTAACGGATTATTATTAAAAAAGATGATTATTGCAGGAGCTAACAAGCTTAATAGCAAAAAACAGCTTGTTGACTCTCTCAATGTTTTCCCTGTTCCAGATGGAGATACAGGAACAAATATGTCCCTCACTGTTCTTGCTTCTGCAAGGGAAATCGAAAAAAGTCATAGCCTTAACATAGGTGAGATAGCAAAACTTGCATCAAATGGTGCATTAAGAGGGGCTAGAGGTAACTCAGGTGTTATAACATCACAGCTTTTTAGAGGGTTCTATAAAGGTCTTGAAGGCTTAGAGGAAGCCGGAACAAAAGAGCTTGCAAATGCCTTAGCTAGAGGTGTAAAAACTGCATATAAAGCAGTTATGAAACCTAAAGAGGGAACTATTTTAACAGTAGCTAGAGCTTGTGCTGAAAGTGCAGAGAAACACGCAGAGGAAATAACAGACATTGAAAAGTTTTTAGAGAAGATTATTGAAGATGGAAACGCTATGCTTCTTCAGACAACTGATATGCTTCCGGCTTTAAAACAGGCTAATGTTGTTGATGCTGGTGGTAAAGGTCTTCTTTTAATCCTTGAGGGTGCTTATGAAAATATGAATACTGAGGGCGAAATAAAAGTTGATGAGCCTTTAAAAACAAATACTGTTGATTTCTCAGCTATAACATCAGCTAGCAACGAAGATATTACTTTCGGCTACTGTACAGAATTTTTCATAAATGTAAAAAATGCTAAAGATAATGTAGTTAATAATCTTAAAGCGTATTTAGGTACAATAGGTGATTCTATCGTTTGCGTTGCTGACGAGGAGATTATAAAAATTCACGTTCACACAGACCACCCAGGTCTTGCACTTGAAAAGGCTCTTACAATAGGTAGCCTTAGTGGTCTTAAAATCGAAAATATGCGTGAACAGCACACAAATATAATTGACTTTGGTGGTAGCAACAGCCCTAAAGAAGAAGTTAAAAATGATGAGCCGGCAAAGGAAATAGGCTTTATATCAGTTTCTGCTGGTAGTGGTCTTTCTGACATATTCAAAAACCTTGGTGTTGACGAAATTATCGAGGGTGGTCAGACTATGAACCCTAGCACAGAGGATATATTAAATGCTGTTAATAGAGTTAATGCTAAAAATGTAGTTGTACTTCCAAATAACAAAAATATAATTCTTGCATCTGAGCAGGCTTCAAAACTTGCTGAGGATAAGAAAGTTTTCGTTGTACCTTCTACAACAATTCCAGAGGGTATTACAGCTATGATTAACTTTAATGTTGCTGAAAGTGTTGACGCAAATATTTCTAATATGACAGACAGCCTTTCGACAGTAAAAACAGCTATGGTTACATATGCTGTAAGGGATACATCTATAAACGATAAGGAAATCAAAGAGGGCGACATTCTCGGTATGCTCGGTGGAAGTATTACAGCTGTTAATAAAGATGTAGCTACTTGTACAAAAGAGCTTATAGATACTGCTGTTGATGAGGATAGCGAAGTTGTAACAATATACTATGGAAATGATGTAGATGAAGATACTGCAAATGAAATTGCAGAGTACGTTGAGGAAAAATATCCAGACTGTGAAGTTGAAGTACAGCTTGGTGACCAGCCTCTTTACTACTATATTATTTCAGTAGAATAATAATTTATATGAATTTAAAAGGGCAGTTTTGACATTTTTATTGTCATTACCTGCTCTTTTTTTGGAGGTGAAAAGCTATGTACTTAGATAGTCCGGTTACAGCTATAAAAAGTATAGGTCCGGAAAAAAGTAGAAAACTTTCAAGATTAGGTATACTTACAGTAAAAGACCTTATAGAGCATTTTCCTAGAGATTATGAGGATAGAAGTCAGGTTGTACCTATATCAGAAATAAAACTTAACGAGGAAAATACTTTTCGTGGCAGAGTTAGAGGCATACCTGAGGATATGCGTGTTAAAAATCTTAGAATTGTAAGGGCTAGAATAGAGGATTCTACAGGTGGTATTGTGGCTGTATGGTATAATCAGCCTTATATGAAGAAAGCCTTTAAAGAGGGGGCAGAGTACATTTTTACAGGTAAGGCTGTTAGAAAGTATAATAATATAGAAATACAGTCACCGGAGTTCGAAATTGTTTCTGAGGGGAGTATACTTTCGGGAGGAAGAATTGTACCTGTGTATTCTTCTACAAGTGGTATATCACAAAAAATGCTTAGAAGTATTATAAAGGATACACTAGATTATGCAGGAAATCAAATTCACGATTTTATACCTACATCAATAAGAAAGAAATATAAACTTTGTGACAGGAATTATGCTGTTTCAAATATACATTTCCCAGAGAGTAATGAAAGTTTTTTTATTGCTAGAAGACGACTTGTATTTGAGGAGCTTTTTATGTTACAGACGGCTCTTTTAAAGATGAAATCATCTGTTAATAAAGGTAAAAGTGGTATTGTATTTAAAAATATAAACTGTGCTAAAGAGATTTTGAATGCACTTCCTTTTGAACTTACAGATGCCCAAAAGAAGGTTATGCGTGAAATTGTAAACGACATAAAGTCGGGAAAATCTATGAATAGGCTTGTTCAAGGTGATGTTGGTAGTGGTAAGACAGCTGTGGCCTTAGTTACAGCCTTTATAGCTATAAGAAATGGCTATCAGTCAGCTCTTATGGCACCTACAGAGGTTCTTGCAGGCCAGCATTATGAATTTATTTCAAAAATCCTTGATAGTTTAGGGATAAAGACGGTGTTACTTACTGGCTCACTAAAGAAGAAAGAAAAAGAGAAAGCTCTTGAGCTTATAAAATCTGGTGAGGCTAAAATGGTTATAGGTACTCACGCAGTTATTCAGGAGAATGTGGAATTTCAAAAGCTTGGAATGGTTATAACAGATGAACAGCACAGATTCGGTGTAAGGCAGAGAGGTACTTTAAGTGAAAAAGGCGAAAACCCTCACGTTCTTGTTATGACAGCAACTCCTATACCTAGAACTTTAGCACTTATACTTTATGGTGATTTGGATATTTCTATAATAGACCATCTTCCGCCAGGCAGACAGAAAATAGATACTCTTTCTGTAAATTCATCTTACCACGAAAGAATTTATTCTTTTATAAGGAAAGAAGTGGATAGAGGGCGACAAGTTTATATAATATGCCCTATGATAGATGAAAATGACAAACTTGATGTTCAAGACGTTACTACATATACTGAGAAACTTAAAAATGAGATTTTTTCAGATTATTCTGTTGAGTGTATGCACGGAAAAATAAAGCCACAGAAAAAGCAGGAGATTATGGAGGAGTTTGCCAAGAACAATATAAATATACTTGTTTCTACAACAGTTATAGAGGTAGGTATAAATGTTCCTAATGCAACTATTATGATGATAGAAAATGCTGAAAGATTTGGTCTTGCACAGTTGCATCAGCTTAGAGGTAGGGTTGGTCGTGGTAGCGAAAAATCTTATTGTATTTTGGTTTGTGACTCTAAAAGCAAGGTTGCAAAAGAAAGAATGAATATGATGACAAAGTCCTCTGACGGTTTTGAAATATCTGAAATGGACTTAAAACTTAGAGGACCTGGGGAGTTTTTTGGTACAAGACAGCACGGGCTTCCGGAGATGAAAATTGCTAATCTTTATAAGGATATGAATATATTAAAAGAGGCTCAAAAGGCATCTTTAGAGATTATGAATATGGATATTGAAAATGATGATGAGTATAAACTTCTAAAAATGGAGCTTGACAAGGCTTTTCAAGTTGAAAAT
>JADIMX010000125.1 GCA_017694425.1 Candidatus Fimicola merdigallinarum | reverse complement strand
ATATTACTTTTATTCTCAAAAATTTTTTAATTAATTTAATAAAAAATTTTACATTTTAAGGTAAATGTGATATAATAAACCTATATTAAATATATGATTGTACTGGAGGGATTTTTATGACAAAATCTATTATTACTATTGGTAGACAGTACGGAAGTGGTGGACGTGAAATAGGTGAAAAGCTTGCCAAAGAACTCGGTATACCTTTCTACGACAAAGAACTTCTTACTATTGCAGCAAAGAAAAGTGGTATTGCCGAAGAATTTTTTGAGTCTAATGACGAAAAACCTACAAGTAGCTTACTTTATTCTATTGTAACAGGAAACTACGGTGGCGATAGCCTTCCTTTTAACCACAAACTATTTTTAGCTCAGTTTGATGCAATTAGAAGCATTGCTAAAAAAGGACCTTGCGTTATTATTGGTCGTTGTGCTGATTATGCCCTTGAAGATTATGATAATGTAGTAAATGTATTCATTCACGCAGATTTAGATGTGCGAGTAAAACGTGCAATAAAAGAATATAACATTGAAAATGTTAAAGTTGCTGAACAAGTTTCAAAAATAGATAAGAAAAGAGCCCACTACTATAACTTCTATTCCGGTAGAAAATGGGGAAGTTTAGAAAACTACGACCTTACAGTAGATAGTGGAATTTTGGGAATAGACAACACAGTTGAGCTTATTAAAAAATTTGTAGAATTAAAAGATTCTTTAAGAAAATAACGTATATAATATTAGGGTGCCGAAAAAACGGCACCTTTAATATTGCCTTGATTTTTATATATATTTTCTGTATATTATTCTAAAGTGTTAAAATAGACTAAGGAGGATAAAAATGGGCGAAAGCGTACTTGAGAGAATAAATGAACTTGCAAAAAAAGCTAAGACAGAAGGTCTTACACCTGAAGAATTTGAAGAAAGAGAAGTTTTAAGAAAAAAATATCTCGAAAACTTTAGAAAAAACTTCAGAGAAAGCATATTAGATAAAACTTATATTATGGACGAAAACGGAAATAAGACAAAACTTAAAAGAAAGACAAAATAAAAAGTGGATTATAAATCCACTTTTTTTAATCTTCCTCATATATCAAATACTTTCCTACACCTTTCTGTATTGCATTGAAAAGTGATGTTTCTGCTTTTTGATAGAGTATATCGAAATTTTCACCGTCTTTAGGGAATCTACTAGCACCAACACAACTGCGTATTTCACATTCCATATCACCATTTTTGTAGGTACTTCTTATAGTTTCCATAGCCTCATTAATTTTTATAATAAGCATACTTCTTGATATAGCTGAACTTGTAAACACAGCAAAACGACTTTCGCTTATTCTACACAAACAATCTCGTCTATCGAATATATGAGTTAATTTTCTTGAAATATCACTTATAACCGTTTCGGAGAACTTGACACCCATAGTTTCTTTAAGGTGGTTAAAACCTCGTATATCTATGATTACAAGAGCCTTTCTAACATATTCTGTATTTTTCTTGATATCATCATTTACAACAAGCTCCATACCATCTCTTGTATAGAATCCAGTAAACAAATCTCTTCTACCCTTTATAATGTTCTCGTGATTTTTTATACTATCTATATCGTACAGAATACCTATATATTTATAGACATCATCATTATCTGTACGCATAGCACCAACTTTCACTCTAAACCATATATAAGTATTATCAGATATTTTTTTAAGTCTTATTTCCTCCTCAACTCCCGACTGACCCTCTTTAATTCTGTCGAATAATGAGTAAAACTTATCTCTATCATCAGGGAATATATTATCTATTTCCAAAGTCTTGCCGTCTGGCGAAACTTTTAAAGGATTATACCCAAGCTTTGCCCTTATACTGTCGGAAACGGCAACAGTTCCTCTTACGCTGTCCCATTCAAAAACAGCATTATCTGACCAGCTTAAAAGTTTTGAAAATCTTTCTTCGCTCTTTTTAAAAGCATTTTCGTACTCTTTATCAACTGTTATATCTATCATAATAGTATAAGCCCAGCGTTTACCGTTAGCATCACTTATAACCCTAGTTTTATCCTTAACCCATACAACAGACGAATCCGGTCTTTTTATTCTATACTCAAGCTCGGATATATCTCCGTCACTTCTTACACCCTCTAAAATACCTCTTATATAGTCTACATCTTCATCATATATTATTCTTAAATAACTACCACCATAAGTATAGTCAAGGTCACTTCTTGTACACTTCATAAGCTTTAAAAAGCTTTCACTTACAAAGTCAAAATCAAAGTTTCCATCTAAAGAGTATCGTATCATACCCCCTGGTATATTTGATGTAAGTATACTAAAATCATTATTAAGATTTTTAAGCTTATTTGTATTGGACTGTATGCTATCCATAAGCCTATTAAATCCTTTAGCTATATTGCCTAGTTCGTCATTTTCATCATACTTAACCCTAACGCTATAATCACCTTTATTTATTTCATTTGTAGCCTCTATCATTTTATTTATAGGTATAGTAATACTTCTTGCGTAAAGCACGAAGGCTATAACATCAAGTATAAGTATTATAAAAACAAATATAGCTACTATAATGCCAGTTTTATTTAAAGGTAAAAATACTTCATCAATATCAACATTTCCAACTACTGCCCAGTCAGTATCACCTATCATATTGTAATAGGCTATCTTTTTTATACCGTTAAGCTGATATCTAAAAAATCCCTCTCTGTCCTCATTTTGAGATACCTCAGACCATATATGAGGAAACGTATTTTCCTTATCAGAATATATCTGATTTACATATTTACCCATATAAGGCCCTTTTGATGCCACAGCATAGGAGTTACCATCAATAACAGATATATAGCCTGTACTGTAGAACTCAGACTTTTCGGCAAGCTGTTCCATATAGTTAAGACCTATATCCATAGTAATATAACCTATATATATATTACCGTCATATACAGGTGATGCTATGGAAAGATGAGATGCTTTTTCATCATCTACAACAGCATTAGTATATATAGCTTTACCGTCAACAATATTTTTAAGTTTTTCTTTATCAATAAGTGTTGATATGGTATTTTCTCGTTTTTCTGAGCTAGATATCAAAATTTTATCATTTTTGCTTACCACATCAATATTCATTATATAATCGCTTGTGTCTACAATAGTGTTTATAAAATTTTTTATTTCCTTGTAAATATTGCTATCATAGTAATTACTATCATTATTAGAATTTGAAATGTAATCTTGAACATCATATATATTGCCTATAGTTTCAAGATTTATCTTCTTCTGTTCCAAAAAAGAATTGACTGTACCTTCATATACATTTACCGATGACGCAAGGTTATCTAAAAATGTATCCTCTGTATTTTTGTTGTATGTATAGTTTATAACATAGGAAACAAGAATAACGGGGATAATTGAAAATATTACTATGATGGCAAACATTCTGCTTCTTACTTTCATAAAATCCACCTTCTTTTTAAGTCAAAATATTAATATGTTACATTTAAAATATATCATAAATCTGCATATTTTTATACCATATTTGAAAAATAAGTATACTATTAAATGTACTTTTATGGTATTCTTTTATAGAAAAAAATTTATTTATTATAAGAAGGAGGTTTTATCCAAATGGAAAAACAAAATTCAAGAAAGGTTATACAGGTAGAGGACAAAGTTCCTTTTTCTCTCCTTGTTCCTTTAAGCATTCAGCATATGTTCGCTATGTTTGGTGCTTCTGTGCTTGTTCCATTTTTGTTTAATATAAATCCAGCGGTAGTTCTTTTTATGAACGGTATTGGTACGCTTTTATTTATATTTATAACAAAAAGAAAAGCACCGGCATATTTAGGTTCAAGTTTCGCTTTCCTCGCTCCTGGTATAGCTGTAATAAACCAATTCGGTTATAGTTATGCTTTAGGTGGATTTATAGCAGTAGGTTTCATAGGCTGTATTATATCAGCTATAATTTATAAGTTTGGTTCAGACTGGATAGACATAGTTCTTCCACCAGCTGCAATGGGTCCTGTTGTTGCCCTTATCGGTCTTGAGCTTGCCGGAAGTGCAGCCTCAACAGCAGGAATTTTATCTAGCGACGGTTCACCTATACTTACACAGAACGTAATAATATTTGCAGTTACACTTGGCTTTGCTGTTTTTGGCTCTGTACTTTTTAAAGGATTTTTATCAGTAATACCTATACTTATAGCCATAATTGCAGGTTATATATCAGCTATATTCTTAAACGCAGTTGACTTTACAGCAGTAGCAGAAGCACCATTATTTAAAATGCCAAACTTCTCAACACCATCATTTAATATACAGGCAATATTAATGATGCTCCCTGTAATATTAGTTATTGTTTCAGAACATATAGGTCATCAGATAGTTACAGGTAAAATCGTAGGCAGAGACCTTTTAAAAGACCCAGGACTTCACCGTTCACTTTTTGCCGATAACTTCTCAACAATGATTTCAGGATTTATCGGTTCTGTTCCAACAACAACATACGGCGAAAATATCGGTGTTATGGCTGTAACAAAAGTTTATAGTGTTCGTGTTATAGCTGGTGCTGGTATACTTTCTATTATATGTTCATTTATAGGAAAACTTTCAGCATTAATAAACACAATACCTGGCCCTGTTATAGGCGGTATATCATTCTTACTCTATGGTATGATTGGTGCTAGTGGTATAAGAATCCTTATAGACTCTAAAGTTGACCTTGGAAAATCTGAAAACCTTGTACTTACATCAGTTGTTTTCGTAACAGGTCTTTCAGGTATTAGTTTAAATATTGGTAGCATACAGTTAAAAGGTATGATTTTAGCTTGTATAGTTGCTATGGCAATGAGTCTTGTGTTCCATATCTTCAGAAAATTAAACATACTTGAAAAAAATTAAAAAAAAATTTTTAAATAATGGAACTTAAAAAAATATATCCCGTCTTTAATAGTGTAACCATTGAAATTCGCATTATAAATTTATTTATAAAGGAGAAATCGCTATGAAAAAGAATTTAGGACGTATTATATTATCATCACTCGCTATAGCTTCAATGCTTTCTATGACAGCATTTGCAAACAATGATGTAGCTACAGATGAACTTAAACCTATAGCTATAGAAGATATTATACCTATATCAGCAGTAGAGGTTAATGAAGTGACTAAAGATTATACAACTGAGGGTGGAAAAATAACATCAATTACAACTAAAACAGTTGAAGATGTTGAATATGCAACTATCGTAGTTGAAAACGACAATATGGGTATGGTTTTCACAACAAAGGTTTCAACAGTTGTTTACGATAGCAAAGATGGTAGCATTAAAACTGTAAAAGACCTTACAGAGGGTATGGAAATTACAGCTGTTCTTCCAGCTAACTCAATTATGACAATGAGCCTTCCTCCAATGACTCCAGACGCATTAGCATTCGTTATTAATCAGGAGGGTACAAGTGTTAAAGTTGATAAATTTGATGATGAGCTTTTAAGCGAGGACAAAACTCTTATGCTTAACATTGCTGAAGATACATCAATCGTATCTGTTACAGGTTCAAGACAGATTTTAACAGCTGAAGACATCAAAGGTAGCAACGCCTTAGTAATCTACGGTGCTACAACAAGAAGTCTTCCAGCTCAGACAACACCTATTAAAGTTGTTCTTCTTCCAGAAGAAATAGTTAAAGAGGAAGTTGTTGAAGACACAACACAGCCTGTTCCTGAACCAAAAGCTGTATCAGCATTAGTAGCTTTAAGAGAAGTATCAGTTTCAGCAGGTTTCGAAGTAAAATGGACATCAAATGAAGCTCCTGTAGTTATCGAAAAAGACGGTACTTCAATAGAGGTTACTCTTGGTAGCACAAAATTCACTGTAAATGGTGAAGATAAAAACTTTGAAATACCAGTTTCTCTTAAAGACGGCACTATGATGGTTTCAGAAGAAATCTTAGGGCTTTTAAAATAATTCAAGTAAACAAAAAACACAGGTTAATACCTGTGTTTTTTTATTTATATTTTTTATTCCTTTGCTTTTATCATTTCTATAAACTGTTTTGCCACTCTAGCTGAACGTCCATTTCTTCTTACCGCATAGCTTTCTGCAAGTTTGAAAAGCTCATCTCTATCCATATCTATATGATAATAATCAGCAAGACCACTTACAACCTCCAAATACTTCTGTTTATCAGGCTTTTCAAAGGTTACAGTAAGACCAAAACGCTCACTTAATGAAACTAACTCCTGTATAGTATCATTTATATGTAGGTCGTTACCATCTCTATCCCCAAAACTTTCTTTTACGAGATGTCGTCTATTGCTTGTAGCATATATTGCAAGGTTATTAGCCTTTGATGATACAGAACCCTCAAGTATAGCTTTAAGCGAGGCAAAGTCATCATCATTTTGTGTAAATGAAAGGTCATCTATAAATAATATAAATTTTAACGGATTAAGACTTAAAGTGTCTAAAAGCTCCGGCATAAATCTAAGCTGATTTTTTCTAAGCTCTATAAGTCTAAGACCGTCTTTAGCAAATTCATTGGCAATAGCCTTAACACTTGATGACTTTCCTGTACCACTATCACCGTATAAAAGAACGTTGGCAGATGGCTTACCTCTAAGTAATGCCTTTGTATTATCTATTACTGCCTTTCTCTCTCTTTCATATCCTCCAAGCTGTGAAAGTCGTGTTTTGTCAGGATTTTTAACTGGCACAATAGAAACATTTCCACCCTCGCCCTTTATCATAAATGACTGATATTTTGCAAATATTCCATAGCCGTGAGAATTTATATTTCTAATTCTTTCTTTATATATACCAACAAAATCATAATTTGATGTTTTATAATCTGCTAAAAATCCCTTGTAGCCTATATATTTCTTTATATCCTCACTACTAATATTGCTAAGTTTTTCAAGAACCTTAAGCTCGTTTAAAAGGCATTTTTCAATCATATCATCTACAATATTATTCTGGGCTTTTTCAAGCATATATACATTTTCATCTTCAAGAACAATATTTAATATATAGTCACTAAAATTTATATTGTTTTCAAAAAGTTTAGATACAAAATCTGAGTAGGCTTTTATATTTTCAGCAATATCACCTTTTTCTATGGTATCAACCATATCTAAAAAGCTATTTACAACAGTATCTTTTAAAATATTTCTAAAGACTACCAAAGAATATATTTCAGACTTAATTTCTCTTAAACTTGCCATATTCAATTCCCCCATTAACGATAATTGTATACAGTATTATTATAATTCTTTTTTATTGTCAATAAAAGGGAAATTTATAAATTATTAAAAAAAGAACAACCCTACTGTGAGGAGCAGTAGGGTTGCCTTTATTGGTGTGATGGAGTATTACTAAGATAAAATATCTTAGTAACTATGTTTCTAATTATATATTCAAAAACTAAATATGTCTAGATTTAGTTTAAAATTTTTTCAATTTTATCTAAATATAGCTTTCTTATGCTTTCATACTCCCCAAGTCCTTTAACGATACACTCAACCTCAAAGCCCTCATTCTTGAATATAGTGTTCCAAGAATCTTCCTCATCACTTGCCATATCATTTTCGGCGTGGTCACCGGCAACAAGCATAAATGGTGTTAAAACTATATTTTTATAATCCTTAGACTTTAAAAAACTTATAACAGAGTCTATTTCAGGGTAACCCTCTACAGTTCCCATAAATCCATTTTCAAATCCTCTGTCTTTCATCATATAATCAAGTGCTGCATAAATACTGTTTGCTGGGTGGTCGCTACCGTGACCCATAAATACAACGGCACTATCCTCTTTATCCTTAAATATTTCTTTAAGACAATCAACAATATTTTCATTATCCTCTGTACCATAGAGAAGTGGCTCACCTATGACTACACTTTCAAACATATGACTTTTACTCTCTGCCATATCCCTAAATTTTTCATACTCAAAACCATTCATAATATGTGTAGGCTGACATATAACTCTGTCGAAACCGTCATTTTTAAGTCTATCAAGAGCAGTTTCAACATTATCAATATCTATATTCATTTCTTTTCTAAGTTTATTCATTATAAAACCACTTGTAAAAGCTCGTCTAACCTCAAAATCAGGGTAGGCTTTCTGTATTTCATCTTCTAATGCAGTAATATTCTTTTTTAATGTATCTTCATAGCTAGTTCCAAAGCTAACTACTAATATAGCTGTTTTCATATATTATCACCTTTAATATTTTTTATTTAGAATTATATCATAAAATAAAAAAAAGTAAAACCGAGTATAGCCCGATTTTACCTTAGTTTTACTTAGACATTTTTTCTAAAACGCTTATAACCTCTTGTATCTTTTCATCTCCGCCACCGTCAGCAATGGCATTTTTAACGCAATTTTCCATATGTGCCTTTAAAATCTCTCTGTTGGCACGTCTTAATATGGCATCTGTTGCTAATATCTGATTAGAAATATCGATACAGTATCTATCTTCATCTATCATTTTAAGTATGCCCTCAAGCTGACCTTTGGCAGTTTTTAAAAGTCTTTCTATTTGGGTTTTGTCTGCCTGCATAAAAACCTCCAAAAAATTTATTTTATATCAATTACCTTGTATCCTGCATCAGTAACAGCTTTTACAAGAACTTCTTCGTCAATATCTTTTGAAAGCACACAATGTGCAGACTTATCATCAAGACTTACTGTGGCTTTAACTCCGTCAATATCATTTAAAGCCTTATCTACTCTACCTGTGCAATGAGAACACATCATACCTTCAATAATAATTGTTTTTTCCATAACTACATTCTCCTTTTCTTCTTTGTTTTCTTCTTTATTATAATCCTTAAATTTAGGTTTGAAAAACTTTAATCTTAAAGCATTAGAAACTACAAACAATGAACTTAAGCTCATTGCTGCCGCACCAAACATAGGGTTTAACTTTAATCCAAAGGAATTATACAAAACTCCACAAGCAAGAGGAATACCTATTACATTATAGAAAAATGCCCAGAAAAGATTTTCTTTTACATTTCTTATAACTGCCTTACTAAGTTTAACAGCATAAACGCTATCCATTAAATCACTTTTCATAAGGACAATGTCGGCAGATTCTATGGCTATATCAGTACCAGCACCAATGGCTATACCTACATCAGCCCTCGCAAGAGCCGGAGCATCATTTATTCCATCACCTATCATAGCAACTTTTTTGCCCATTTCCTGTATTCTTCTTACTTCCCTTTCCTTATCCTGTGGTAAAACCTCAGCAATAATATTAGGTACACCAGCCTGTTTACCTATGGCTAAAGCTGTATTTTTATTGTCGCCTGTAAGCATATAAACGTCAATACCCATATTTATAAATTCCTGTATAGCCTTTGCACTTGTAGGTTTTATAACGTCTGCAACTGCTATTATACCAAGAATTTTATTATCATAAGCAAAATACATAGGAGTTTTACCCTCTTTTGAAAGTATTTCCCCCTCTTTTTCTAAGCCTTTTGTATCTATGCCATTTTCATTCATCATTTTAAGGTTTCCAGAGTAAACTTTCTTACCCTCGTAATCTCCATAAACTCCCTGACCGGCAACAGCCTTAAAGTTTTCTATACTTTTAGCCTCAACATTTTTTTCATTACAATACTCAATTATAGATTCTGCTAGTGGGTGTTCTGAGGCTTTTTCTATGGCATAAGCCGGTCTTAAAAGTTTATTTTCAAAAACTCCATCTGCAAGTATAACGTCTGTAACCTTAGGTTTACCCTCTGTAACAGTACCTGTCTTATCAAATATTACTGTATCTATTAAATGAGCAATTTCAAGGCTTTCAGCAGATTTTATAAGTATTCCATTTTCTGCTCCCTTTCCTGTACCTACCATAATAGCTGTCGGTGTAGCAAGACCTAAACCACAAGGACAAGATATTACTAAAACTGCAATACCTATTGAAAGAGCAAAGGCAAAACTTTGACCGGCAACAAGCCAGTATATAGCAGATATAATAGCTATAACTATTACAATAGGAACGAAAACACCACTTACCTTATCGGCAAGTTTAGCAATAGGGGCTTTTGAGCCTGACGCCTCCTCTACAAGTTTTATAATCTGTGATAAAGCTGTATCCTCACCTACCTTAGTAGCTTTAAACTTAAAGTACCCTGCCTTATTTACAGTAGCACCAATTACCTTATCATTAACATTCTTTTCAACCGGTATACTTTCACCAGTTATAGCAGACTCATCAACAGAGCCATTACCCTCTATTATAACACCGTCTGCCGGTATACTTTTGCCGGATTTAACGATTATTATATCGCCCTCAACCACTTCAGCTGACGGTATTTCCATTTCAACTCCATCTCTTTCAACAATAGCTGTTTTTGGTGATAAATCCATAAGTTTTGCTATTGCATCTTTGGTTCTTCCCTTAGAACGTGCTTCTAAATACTTGCCTAAAGTTATAAGTGCCAGTATCATTCCAGCAGATTCAAAGTAAAGTTCCATAGCAAATTTATGAGCTTCTTGCATATTGCTATGACCTAAGTGGTATCCCATTTGTAAAATAGCATATAAACTATACACAAAGGCAGAAGTTGAGCCTAAAGCCACAAGGGAATCCATATTAGGTGACCTCATAATAAGGGTTTTAAATCCAACTTGAAAATACTTTCTATTTATATACATTATAGGTAATGTTAAAATCATCTGTGTTAAAGAAAACACCATTATATTCTCGTGACCTACTAATATTTCAGGTAAGGGAAAGCCCATCATATGACCCATTGATATATAGAAAAGTGGTATTAAAAATAAGAATGATAGCTTAACTCGTCTTTTCATACTATTAACTTCATCATTTACACTAGATGTAGCATTTTCTTTTTTAGCACCTTTTACAGATGCACCATAACCGCCTTTAACTACTGCCTCCACAATTTTATCATCATTACAAAGACTTTCGTCGTAGTCAACTGTCATAGAGTTCTGCAAAAGATTTACGTTAACCTCTTTTATTCCCTGTAGCTTTTTTACGCTTTTTTCAACGTGGGCAGAGCAAGCACTACAGGTCATACCGGTTACATTAAATTTCTGTTTCATAACAAACCTCCTTATATACCCCCTAGGGGTGTAGTATATTGTAGTTTAATTATATAAAAACTATCCAAATTGTCAATAGGTTTTTGAGCATTTTTTATACTTAACTAAATTTACCCACTTAATTTTGGTTACATTTTCAATTTTTTCTTCCAATATATATATTATATATAATTTATATGACCGATTATGATTATTTTTGATGAATTAATCCGCTTGTTTTTGACCGTTTTTGATGGTATATTATTATCATAGGGAGTTGATGCTATGTTAACGGAAGAAAGATTTAACAGTATATTAAAAATACTAGAAGAAAGAAATTCAATAACAGTACAAGAACTTACTAAACTTTTAAATTCATCTGAATCTACAATAAGACGTGACCTTAACAGCCTTCATAAAATGGGCAAATTAAAAAAGGTACACGGTGGTGCTACATCTATAAATCTTAAGTATGATACTAAAGATGATGATATATCTCATAGACATACTTTAAATATTGATAGTAAACAGGCTATCGCAAAATATGCAGGGTCTCTCATAGAGGAAAACGATTTTGTATTCATTGACGCAGGTACAACCATTTATTATATGGTTGATTATATAACAGTAAAAAACGTTACTTTTGTCACTAATGCAGTTGAACACGCAATAAAACTTTCAAAAAAAGGGTTTAAAGTTTTCGTTACAGGGGGAGAATTTAAAAATACAACAGAAGCCCTAGTTGGTAACGAAACAGTAGAAAGCATTAAAAAGTACAATTTTACAAAGGGATTTTTCGGTGCTAATGGCATTACAAAAAAGGCTCACTTTACAACACCTGATGTAAATGAGGCTTTAACAAAAAAAGTTGCTATCGAAAGATGCCTTAAAAACTATATTCTTTGTGACTCATCAAAGTTTGGGAAAGTATCATCTGTAACATTTGCCAACCTTTGTGAGGCTACAATAATAACAGACCGTATAGACAATAACGACGATATAAAAAAAGAAACAAATATTGTGGAGGTATTAAATCTATGATTTACACAGTAACCTTTAATCCAGCTTTAGACTATATAGTAAATATGGATAATATTAAATTAGGTGAAACAAACAGAAGTACATCAGAAATGATTTTAAGTGGTGGAAAAGGTATAAATGTATCTATCGTTTTAAAAAATCTTGGCTTTGACAATATTGCACTCGGCTTTGTTGCTGGTTTTACAGGCAAAGAAATAGAAAACGGTACTAGAAAATTAGGAATAACAACAGACTTTATACATTTAAAAGAAGGTTTATCAAGAATAAATGTAAAACTTAAAGCCGATAAGGAAACTGAGGTAAATGGTACAGGTCCAATTATTAGCAAAGATGAGTTAAATGCTCTTTATGGAAAACTTGAAAACCTTAAAAAAGATGACATACTTGTCCTTGCCGGCAGTGTACCTAACACACTTCCACAGGATATATACGAGAAAATAATGGGAATGTTACAGGATAAGGGCATAAAAATAGTGGTTGATGCAACAAAAGACTTACTTTTAAATGTTCTTAAGTACAAACCATTTCTTATAAAACCAAATAACCACGAACTTTCAGAAATTTTTGGTGTAGAAATAAAAACCGAAGAAGAAATCATAGATTACGCAAAAAAACTTCAAGATAAAGGTGCAAGAAATGTTCTTATATCTAGAGCCGGCGACGGTGCTATACTTATTGCCGAAAATGGAGATATTTATAAAAGCCCTGCCCCAAAAGGAAAAGTTATAAACTCCGTTGGAGCTGGAGATTCTATGGTTGCCGGATTTATTGCCGGATACTTAAAAAATAATAGCTACGAGGAAGCCTTTAAAACAGGTGTTGCCTCTGGTAGTGCAAGTGCTTTTTCAAAATACCTTGCTAAAAAAGAAGAAATTTTAGAAATTTTAAATACGTTATAAACAAGGAGAGATTTTATTATGAGAATTATACAATTACTCAAAAAAGAATCTATACTTCTCAATGCCTCTGTAGAATCAAAGGCAGAAGCTATTGATACTTTAGTTGAACTTATGAACAAAGGTGGTCATCTTTCAGATAAAGATGATTACAAGAAAGGTATTCTTGAAAGAGAAGCCTCTAGCACAACAGGTATAGGTGACGGTATAGCAATACCACACGCAAAAGTTGATGCAGTAAAAACTGCAGGTCTTGCATCTATGACTGTTCCTAGCGGTGTTGATTATGAAGCCCTTGACGGTCAGCCTTCAAATCTTTTCTTTATGATAGGCGCTCCCTCTGACGGTGCCGACCTTCATATCGAAGTTTTACAGCGACTTTCAATGCTTTTAATGGACGATAAATTTAGAGAGAAACTTTTAAATGCAAAAACTTGTGAAGAATATCTTGAAATAATAGATAATGCTGAAAGAGAGAAATTCGGCGAAGAAGAAAAAGAAGCAGCAGTAACAGTAAATGATACAAAAGAAGAAACTTCTAACAAGTACTATGATATTTTAGCTGTTACAGCTTGTCCTACAGGTATAGCCCACACATTTATGGCTGCCGAAAGCCTTATGAAAAAAGCTGAAGAATTAGGAGTTTCTATAAAAGTTGAAACAAATGGTTCTGGTGGTGCAAAAAATGTTCTCACAAAAGAAGAAATTGAAAATGCAAAATGTATTCTTGTTACAGCAGATAAAAAAGTTGAAATGAATCGTTTTGACGGAAAAAAAGTAATCGTTACTAAAGTTGCTGACGGTATACACAAAGCTGAGGAGCTTATAAAAATAGGTATGTCAGGTGATGCACCTGTATTCCACGCAGATAGTTCAGTTTCCGAAAATACAGAAAAAGCTAACGGTAGCATAGGTCATCAGATATATATGCACCTTATGAATGGTGTATCTCATATGCTCCCATTCGTTATCGGTGGTGGTATACTTATAGCTCTTGCTTTCCTCTTTGACGATTTCACAATAAACCCTGATAACTTCGGTAGCAACACACCACTTGCTAGTTTCCTTAAATCTGTTGGCGACGGTGCATTCTCGTTTATGCTCCCAGTTTTAGCTGGCTTTATAGCTATGAGTATTGCAGATAGACCTGCTTTAGCAGTCGGTTTCGTTGGTGGATACTTAGCAAATAAAGGTGGTAGTGGTTTCTTAGGTGCGTTAATTGCTGGTTTTATTGCCGGTTATCTTATGGTAGGCTTAAAGAAAGTTTTCGATAAACTCCCTCATAGTCTTGATGGATTAAAACCTGTACTTTTATACCCACTTTTCGGTATATTACTTATTGGAGCAATTATAACATTTATTATTAATCCTCCAGTTGGAGCTTTAAATACATTACTTTTTAATTCATTAAATGCTATGGGTGCGGGAAGTAAAATTCTTCTCGGTGCAATATTAGGCGGAATGATGGCAATAGATATGGGTGGCCCTATAAACAAAGCATCTTACGTTTTCGGTACAGCATCAATCGCAAGTGGTCAGTATGATATTATGGCAGCTGTTATGATTGGTGGTATGGTTCCTCCTTTAGCAATAGCCCTTGCAACAACATTCTTTAAAAACAAATTTACTGAGGCTGAAAGAAAGTCAGGGCCTGTAAACTATATTATGGGACTTTCATTTATAACAGAGGGTGCTATTCCTTTTGCCGCCTCTGACCCATTAAGAGTTATACCAGCTTGTGCAATAGGTTCTGCTGTTGCCGGTGGTCTTTCAATGTTCTTTGAATGTACATTAAGAGCTCCTCACGGTGGTATATTCGTTGTACCAGTTATAGGTAATAGCGTAGGCTATCTTACAGCCCTTTTAATAGGAGCAATTACAGGTATGCTTTTACTTGCATTATTAAAAAAAGAAATAGATAACTAAAATAATCATTTAAAATATATTATTTAATTCACTCCCTAAAAAAAGCGTGTCATATGACACGCTTTTTACTATTTAAGTTTACTTTCCCAGTCAGCCTCTTTAAATCCAACAAGAACAACATCATCATAAACGACTATCGGTCTTTTTACCATTTTACCGTCACTAGCTAAAAGTTCTATCTGTTCATCATCTGACATATTTGGTAACTTATCCTTTATGCCCTGCTCTCTGTATAACACTCCACTTGTGTTAAAAAATTTTTTTATCGGCAGACCACTTTTTTCTATCCACAATTTTAACTCATCTTTTGTTGGTTTGTTGATAACTATATCTCTTTCATCAAAATCTATATTATTATCAACAAGCCATTTTTTAGCTTTTCTGCAAGTACCACACTTAGGATACTGTATAAATTTTATTGTCATATTAAAAAACCTCCTTTTTTTATAACCATTATACCAAAAAAAGAACGGCTATTTCTAGCCGTTCTAAAAATCTATTTTTTATTCTGTAACATCATCTGATGTTGTATCTTCGCTATTATCATCTGTTGTTACATCATCATCTGCATATGGGTCAGGGATAAAGTTTTTGTTTGATGGACTTTCAATTGCTTTCCAGTCTCTCATTGGAACTGTTTCTGTCCAAACTTCACCATTTTCTGTGTTTTCTTCAATGTTATGTGAGTTTGTAGCTTCCTGAACCTGTGCATAGTACCAAGTTCCCTGTGGGTTATCGATGAATGTAATCATATCATCACTTAATTTACTATCACTTGGTGTACGTCCAAGAACTGCATTGATAAGTGTGAATGCTTCAGCTCTTGTAATGAACTGGTCTGGAGCGAATGTTCCGTCTTCATAACCTTTAATCCAACCTCTGTTAGCTGCTCTGTTGATATATTCCTCAGCCCAGTGTCCACTTATATCTGAGAATAAGTCTTCACCAACGTAAGGTGTATCATCAAATCTAGCTGCTATTGTTGCAAATTCTGCTCTTGTAATGTAGTTTTTACCTTTGAATGTACCATCTGTGTAACCTGAGATGATATTTGATTTTTCAAGAGTTGATACAGCGTTGTTTGACCAGTCACTTGGGTCTGTATCTGAGTAGCTGTTTGTTGTTGACCAGAACTCAGCTCTTGATTCATCATCAAGGAGACGGAAGAAGATTGTCGCAACCTCTTCACGACTAATATAATCGTTTGGTCTAATTGTGCCATCTGGGTAACCTACAACGTATCCGAAGTGGTCGTCAAGGTTAAGATTTGCTAAAGCAGTATCTTCATCTAAGATAGTAGTTCCATCTTCACTATTGCCATCATTATCATCATTTACCGGTGTAGCGAAAATCTGGTCTACATCATAATCATCACTTGCACCACCACCAGAACTTGTTGGAGTATCCACATCAGGGATATTTGTAATTTGTTCATACTGTGCTGTAAAGTTAAGGTCGCCTTCTACATCTAAATCCTTTAACTCATCTTCTGTGTATGTTTCTCTAGTTTCTTCACAGTACCAACCTGAAAATTCATAGCCTGTATTAGGATTTACTGTTGGAGTTTCTGTAATTTTACCATCTTCGCCAATAGTGTATTCAGTTTCACCTGTAAGTGTACCGTATTCACCACCGTTAAATGTTACTGTGAAACTATCTTCGTCCTCGCCTGTCTGTCCAGCTAATTCAAATATTGCTGTAAATGTTGTGTTTTCATTTATTGTAGTTTTAGTAACTGAAGCTGTATCTATGAGAGTTCCTGTGTTGCCATTAATAGCCCAACCCTTAAACTCATAGCCTGTGTTTGGTGTTGCTTTTGGTACTGATGTTACATTAGAACCTTTTGTAATTGTAAATTCTGTTTCGCCATCAAGTGTACCATTTCCGTCAGTATCGAATGTTACTACTACTGTTTCCTGTGGTTCTTCTGTTCCAGCTAATTCAAATATTGCTGTGAATGTTGTGTTTTCACTTATTGTAGTTTTAATAACTGAATCTGTATCTATGAGAGTTCCTGTGTTGCCATTAATAGCCCAACCCTTAAACTCGTAGCCTGTTTTTGGTATTACTGTTGGTACTGATTCTACATTAGAACCTTTTGTAATTGTAAATTCTGTTTCGCCATCAAGTGTACCATTTCCGTCAGTATTGAATGTTACTGATACTGTTTCCTGTGGTTCTTCTGTTTCAATTTTTTCATATACAGCTGTGAATGTTGTATCTTCATATATGTCATAACTCATTACAAAGTTATCATCATATATTTTAGTTGTATCATCATTCATATACCAGCCTTTGAACTTGTATTCCTCATTAGCTTTTACTGCTGGAATCATTAATACATTTTCAGATTTTAATACTTCTTCCTGTATACTTTCAGCTTCACCATTTGTTCCTATAAGCATACCATTTGAACCATTATTAAATGTTACTGTAAATCTAGAGTATGGGTCTACATATACAGCTGTGAATACCTTGTCGCTATTAATTTCTAAACCTTTAATAGAATCTTCTGTATAGTATACTTTTCCATTTTCATCAACCCAATGTGAGAATGCATTGTTTTCGTCATAAGTAGCTACCGGAACCTTTTCAATATGTGAACCTTCCTTAACTTTAGTAGATACTTCTTTTTCGTTATCTGAGAAATGTCCATCACCTGCGTTGAATATTACTGTATATTCTTTAGCTACTGGTGGTGTTTCAACTTTTCTATATACAGCTGTGAATTCTATATCGTTACCAACTACAAGCTGTTTTACATCGTCATCTTCATAGATTACAGGTTCTTCTCCTTCAGGTTCTTCACTTTCATATTTCCAACCTGCAAATTCATAACCTGGTTCAATATCTATCTTTGGAGTTTCACCAATTTCTTTACCTTTTTCTTCACTGCCTCTTTCTTCAACAGAAACTTTTGTTCCGTCTTTAAATGTACCGTGGTCACCTGCGTTGAATGTTATTGTAAATGTGTCTTCTACTGGTTCTTGTTCATCGTGTTCAAAATAAGTAACTATTGTTTCATCATTTGGTTTCCAATTTTTACTTGTTTCATCATAAGTGAAAATAGTCTCTCTATTTATTGAGCCACCATCAACTACTTTATGTGGTATACCACCCCAGTCACTATCAATTGATTCCTTAAGTCCTTCTATTACACTATCACTAACAGATACCTTAAGTTCCCATTTACCTTCTGCATTTTTCTCTACGCTAACTATACTTAATTCATCGTCAGATAAATTAGCAACTGTTTGAAGTGTATAATGTTTAAAAATTTCTCCACTTTCTCCATCTTCTTTACACTCAAACGCTACATTTATACATAAACTATTTGGTATAGCAGGCTGTTCTTCGTGTGTATACTGAAGAACTAACTGACCGTTTTCTATACCCTCTCCAACTGGTATCCACTTACCATCGATATATTCAAATGTTACATCAGTACTTGTACTTACTAATGTATGCTCTGTTCCCCACTCTTCATCTGCATAACCTTTAAATGCTTCTAACTGACTACTTGAAAGACTTCCAGTTACTTCCCATTTCTGAGTATCCTCATTGTATGTTGGTTCTCCTGTTACTAAGCTAACAGCCATATTTTGTCCAACAAGACAGTCATCTTTTGGATAACCTACTATATCTTTGTGAGCACTTCCATCTGTTATACATTTAAGAATAACATCTATATCTATAGTTTCTTCTACTGATGGTGTTGTGCCTTCTTCGTGTGTATACTGAAGAACTAACTGACCGTCTTCTATACCCTCTCCAACTGGTGTCCAAGTGCCGTTATTATTATTATATTCAAATGTTACATTAGTACTTGTATTTACTAATGTATGCTCCTGTCCCCACTCTTCATCTGCAGTTGCTTTAAATGCTTTTAACTGACTATCTGAAAGACTTCCAATTACTTCCCATTTCTGAGTATCCTCATTGTATGTTGGTTCTCCTGTTACTAAGCTAACAGCCATATTTTGTCCAACAAGACAGTCATCTTTTGGATAACCTACTATATCTTTGTGA
>JADIMX010000124.1 GCA_017694425.1 Candidatus Fimicola merdigallinarum | reverse complement strand
GTTTAATATGTATGTCTGCACTTACTGGGTGTGCTGCTTCAGGAGGAGGTAGTCAAGCTGACAATAATTCTTCGACAGAAACTAAAAATGAGCTTGTATTTGTAAACTATAGAGATATTAGAGATTTAAATCCTCATTTATATGCCGGTGAAATGTATGCACAGGAAATGCTCTATGAAACTCTTGTAAATATAACAGAAGACGGATATGAAGGTTGCCTTGCAGAAAGTTGGGAAATAAGTCCAGACGGTAAGACATACACATTTAATATAAGAGATGGTGTTACATTCTCTGATGGGGAAGTTTGTGACGCTTATGCTATAAAGGCTAACTTTGATGCAATAATAGCTAATAAAGACCGTCATACTTGGCTTGAAATGATGAACATACTTGTTGGAGTTTCAGCACCGGATTCTGATACATTTGTAATCGAGCTTTCCGAAGCATATTATCCATTTCTTACAGAGCTTGCAGTGACAAGACCTTTTGCAATGATTTCACCTAAAGCTATGATAGACGGAAACACAAAAGATGGTGTAAAAGAGTACATAGGAACAGGGGCATATATCTTAACAGATGTAGTTACAGATGAATATGCAGTATTTGAGGCTAACCCTAATTACTGGGGAGGAGAGCCAGAGATTAAAAAGATTACTGTAAAAGTTATTCCGGATAATCAGACAAGAATACTTGCTCTTGAAAAAGGTGAAATAGACTTGATATTCGGTAAAAATATGATAGATGCAGATGCTATCAATAAATATATAGATAGCGATAAATTTACAGTAGCTCTTTCTGACCCTACATCGACTCGCCACGTTGTTTTAAATACAACAGATGAGATACTTTCAGATATAAATGTAAGAAAAGCTATTCAGCACGCAACAAATAAAGAGGCTATATCACAGGGTATATTCTATGGCCTTGAAAAGCCGGCAGATACTCTTTATTCAACTACAACACCGTATTGCGACATAGATTTAGAACCATATAAATATGATGTAAGTGTTGCAGAAAGTCTTCTTGATGAGGCTGGTTGGAAAATGGGAAGTAATGGTGTAAGAGAAAAAGATGGTAAAGAGCTTTCTCTTCAGTTACTTTATAACAGTGATAGTGTAACTGAAAAATCAATTTCAGAGTATCTTCAGAGTGAGTACCAGAAAATAGGTATTAAACTTAATATTCACGGAGAAGAGGAACAGTCATATCGTGATAATATGAAAGCAGGTAACTTTGATATGGTATTCAATATTTGTTGGGGAACACCATATGACCCACAGTCATCATTGTCAGCAATGCGTGCAACTGTATACGGCGATTATTCAGCACAGCTTGGACTTGATGATAAGGCTGAAATAGATAATGCTATAAGCAATATACTTGTTTCAACTGACGAAACAGCAAGACAGGAGTTATACAAATTTGTTCTCACACATCTTCACGAAGACGCGGTATATCTTCCATTAACATATGAGTGTAACAAAGCTATCTATCGTTCAGATATGAAAGGTTTCCATTTTACACAGACACAGTATGAAGTTCCATTTCAGGATTTCTCATTCTAAATTAATTTTAACTTTTAAGGCCGTCTCTTTTGAGACGGTTTTATTTGTGAATATATAAGGAGGAAGCAATTTTGAAACAATATATAATAAAACGTATACTATCAGCTATTCCACTGTTATTAGTAATATCATTTTTATGTTTTGTATTTATAAATCTTATACCGTCAGACCCAGCAGAAGTAGCCTTAAGAATACGACAAGTACCGGTTATAACAGAGGAGGCTATTTTAGAGGTAAGACAAGAACTAGGACTAGATAATCCATATTTTATAAGATATTTTAATTGGCTTTTAGACTGTTTAAAAGGTGATTTTGGTATAAGTTATGTAAATCCAAAAAGAACTGTTGCAGGAGAGTTATTAAGATGTTTACCGGCAACACTCCAGCTTGCAGGAGCGTCATTTATAATAGTTATTGTCCTTAGTATTCCTGTTGGTGTATTATGTGCAGTCTATAAAGATAGCCTTTTTGATAAAATAACAAGAAGTATAGTATTTATAACAACAGCTATGCCGTCGTATTGGATAGGTCTTTTGCTTATGTGGATAGTTTCACTTAAATTAGATTTATTGCCTACAAATGGAAATGGCACTTGGAAACATCTTATACTTCCTGCCTTTACAGTATCTTTAAGCTATATATCTACATATATACGTCTTATACGAAACAATATGCTTGAAAATATGAAACAGGATTATGTTCTCTATGCCAATGTAAGGGGACTTCCGCAGAAAATGATATTTTTAAAGCATATATTAAAAAATTCAATGCACACTTGTATAGTTGCTATAGGTATGAGTATTCCACAGCTTATATCCGGAACAATAGTTGTAGAAAATGTTTTTGCTTGGCCAGGACTTGGAACACTTTGTATAAGCTCAATATTTAATAGAGATTATCCGGTAATACAGGCATATGTACTTCTTATAGGTGCATTATTTGTATTTTTTAATCTTATATTCGATATTTTACAGACTGTATCAGACCCACGAATGAGAAAGGAGGCATAAAAAGTGTTACAGAGATTTTTACATAACAAAATGGCAGTAGGGACAGTATCTTTAGTTTTGTTTATAGCATTGTTAGGAATTTTTGCACCACTTATAGCACCTAATGACCCTTACGCAACAGATATTTTAAATAAATTTCAGTCATTTAGTATTCAGTATCCTTTCGGTACAGATAATCTAGGAAGATGTATATTTTCAAGAATGTTGTATGGTATTCGCCCAACTTTAGGCCTTGCTGTACTTACTATGATATGTACAATAACACTTGGAGCATTAATGGGACTTCTTGCAGGTTATTTCAGAGGCTTTGTGGAGGAATTTATAATGCGAGTAGTAGACGTAATGCTTTCGTTCCCTAGTCAAATAATGGTTTTTGCAGTAGTTGCTCTTCTTGGAATTAGCGTGCAAAATGTTATAATTGCTAACGTGTTTATAAAATGGGCTTGGTATGCCAGAATGATTAGAACAGGTGTAATGCAGTACAGAGATAAAAACTTTGTTCAGTTTTCAAGATGTGTAGGCACACCGGAAAGATTTATACTTTTAAGACATCTTGTGCCGTCAATAGCATCAGACTTAGCAGTTTTATCATCACTTGATGTAGGCTGGGCAATTATAAATATATCAACTCTATCATTTTTAGGACTTGGAGTTCAAGCGCCGACACCGGAGTGGGGAGCAATGCTTAATGAGGCTAAAAATGTGTTAACAAGTAACCCAACACAGATGCTTATTCCAGGGGTTGCCATTGTAATTCTTGTTTCAGCCTTTAATCTTATGGGAGATGCATTAAGAGATGTTCTTGACCCTAAGGAGGTGTCAAAATGAGTGTAGTATTAGATTTGAAAAATGTAAGTGTAAAGCTTGATGATAAAGTTATAGTTGAAAATTCATCTTTTACTGTAAGAAAAGGTGAATGCCTTGGTATACTTGGTGAATCAGGTAGTGGAAAGAGTATGACAGTAAAGGCTGTATTAGGTCTTTTAGATAAAAATTTTGAAACTTCTGGTGTGGCAATATTTAACGGAGAAAATCTTTTAAACAAATCTAAAGAAAGCCTTAGAAATATAAGAGGTAAAGATATAACAATGGTTTTACAAAATCCTATGACCTGCTTTGACCCTCTCTACAGAATAGGTAATCAAATGGCTGAAACTTTTAAAACTCATACAAATTGGTCTAACGAGGAAATATATAAAAACTCTTTAGATATATTAAATAGAATGAAAATAAGAGATGGGGAAGAGGTATTAAAAAAATATCCACATCAGATTTCCGGAGGTATGCTCCAAAGAATAATGATAGGTATTGCTATGGCTATGAAACCTAAACTTTTAATAGCTGATGAGCCTACAACAGCCATAGATGCTATAACACAGTATGAGATTATGCAGGAGTTTCAAAAAATAAAGGAAGAACACGAAACAGCTATGATTTTTATAACCCACGATTTAGGAGCGGTATCACTTATAGCTGATGATATTGTAGTTATGAATAACGGGAAAATAGTGGAAAGAGGAGATTTTAATCATATAATACATAACTCAAAAGATAGCTATACAAGATTGCTTGTTGAAAAAAGAATAAGTGTTATGAAAAAGTATAGAGAAGTAGTGTATAGGGAGGAAGTTTAATGCTTAAAATAGATGGTGTAAATGTAAGTTTTAAAAGCGAACGTCAAGAAAAACTTTTTGGTACATCAAGAAAGCAGGTCTTATTTGATATTTCTCTCGATATACCAAAAGGAAAATGTCTAGGCATACTTGGTGAATCAGGTAGTGGAAAGTCTACATTAGGTAGAGTTATATGTGGTCTTTTAAAACCGGATAGTGGCGACATTTATATAAATGGAAATTCTGTATATGGTTCAAAAATAGGGAAGAAAGAATTAAGAAATAAACTTAGTGTTGTGTTTCAGGACTATACAACATCAGCAAACCCACGTTTCAAAGTTAAGGATATAATTAGTGAGGGTATAGCTGTAAAAGAGAGAAAAACAGGTCAGAAAATAGATAGATTAGCAGAAGTAACTAAAATGCTTGAGATTGTAGGTCTTAGCGGTGATTATATTAATCGTTATCCACACGAGCTTTCAGGAGGTCAGTTGCAAAGGGTATGTATTGCAAGGGCTGTGGCTTGTAACTCTGATATAATACTTTTTGATGAGGCAATATCTTCACTTGACGCACACACTCAGGTTCAGATAATGGAGCTTTTAATAAAACTCAAGGAAAATTTAAATTTAACATATATATTTATAACCCACGACTTAACATCTATAACATACCTTTGTGATGATGTACTTTTTCTCTATAGAGGTAGGGTTACGGAGCATATTCCGGTATCAGAAATAAGTAAAACTAAAGATTTATATGCCAAAAAACTTTTAAGTTCTATAATTGAGTTTTAATGGAGGATTTTAATGGAATTTTATAATACATATATAGATAGAAATAGCAAAAAAGATGTATCAATATACATAACAGATGAAGTAAGCCTTGATGTTACAGTAATTTGTGGTAAAAATGAGGGTAAAACTTTAGTTCTTACATCTGCTGTTCACGGTTGTGAATATGTTGGGGTGAAAACTTTAATGGATTTAAAGAAGGAATTAGAACCGGAAAGAATGAGTGGTAATGTTATAATAATTCCTTTTGTAAATAAAGAGGGATTTTTAAGAGGCGAAAAACGTATAGTGCCTTATGACGGAAAAAACTTAAATAGAGTTTTTCCAGCAAATGAAAATGGTACAGTTTCTGAAAAAATAGCCTATGCTATTGAAAAGTATATTTATCCAAAAGCCGATTTTTTAGCTGACTTACATAGTGGTGATATAAATGAAAGGCTTACAAGTTTTATATTTTTCTCAGTTTCAGCCGAGGAAAGTGTTTCAAAAATAGGTGAAGAAGGTGCAAAATCTATGTCCTTTGATTATCGTGTTGCATCAACATCTAAAAATGGACTTTATAGCTATGCTGGTCAGAAAGGTATACCGTCATTACTTTTGGAGAGAGGTCAGCAAGGACTTTGGTCAGATAATGAGGTTACAGCTTATAAAAAGAATATGTATGAGCTTATGAGCCACTTAGGGATTATAGAAGAAAAATTTGAAAAGCCGGAGCAAAAGAGAATAGATATTGCAAAATATATAGAATCACCTTGCGACAGTCTTTGGTATCCTTACTACAATGCAGGTGATAAAATTAAAAAAGGTGATATTTTAGGCGAAATAAAAGATTTAGAAGACAATACTATTGAAAAGTATATTGCAGAGTTTGACGGAATAGTTTTATATAATACAACTTCATTAGGTGTAAAAGAGAAGGATTCGTTAGTTTCATACGGTAAATTATAATAAAAATAAAGGTTTAGTAATGTTTTACTACATTATTAGACCTTTATTTTATTGTTTATATTGAAAGATAAAAACTATTATGGTACAATTTTCTTAGTAAAATAAGGGAAAAAATGTAAATATAACCTTATTATATTGCTTCAAGGAGGATATTCTAAAAAATGAAAAGACATTTTTCTAAAAAGGGTATTGCCTATATTGTAGCATTATCTACAATAGGACAAGTATCACCTTTAACAGTAATTGCCAACGAAAATATTATTTTAAACGAAGTCCCTTCTTCAGAAGATACATATTATGTAGAGGACAATGCACCACCAGAATCAGAGGAGTTGCCGGAATTACCAAATTTTCAGTCAAATGGAATTTTGATTGATACCTATACTGCAAGTCAAATATTTGCAGTTGGTAGTGGAACTCAAGAAGACCCATATTTAATAAGCACACTTGAGCAGTTTAAAAGTTTTAGAGATAGTGTTAATAGTGGTGTACAATATGGTGATACATATATAAAACTTACAGATGATATAGACCTTAATAATGAAAACTGGATACCTATTGGTAACGCTAAGGATAATATTTTTTTCGCTGGTTATTTTGACGGTGATGGACATACTATATCTAATTTAAAAATTGACGGTATAACCTCACAAGGTATAGGGTTATTTGGTTATACAAGTAATTCATATGGAGGAGTAAGCAACTTAACAGTCCATAATGTAGATATAAATACAACTACATTTTATACAGGAGCAGTTTTTGGTTACTCTGCCTCTGTAAATGATAATATAAAGGTTACTGGAGATATAAAAGTTTTATCAAGTACATCTTATGTGGGGGTTATATGTGGTTGTAATCAAGGTATTATTTCAAATAGTAGTGTATCTGGTAATACAACTAATGTATCCGGTACATTTAATGTAGGGGCTATAGCTGGATATAGCAAAGGAACTATTTCAAATAGTAGTGTATCCGGTAATACAACTAATATATCTGGTACATATAACATAGGGGTTATATGTGGTCGAAATCAAGGAACTGTTTCAAATAGTAGTGTAGACGGCAATTTTAATGTAACAATAAACTCCTATTATGGAGGTGCTGTAGTTGGAAATAATGACGCTGGTGGAGTTATTTCAGAGTGTAGTGTTTTAGGCGAAGGAACGATTAAAAATACAAATACATCATACGGATATTTAGGTGGATTAGCTGGTACTAATTATGGACAAATTAATAATTGTAATTTAAATGGTACATTAAATATAGAAGCTGAAGGAAGTTATTTAGGTGGAGTAGTAGGCATTACTAATGCTGGTAGTAGTGTATCAGGCTGTAATGTTTACGGTTCACTTTCCGTTAGTTGTAAAAATAGTATGCAGGCTTATGTGGGAGGTATAGCAGGATTTAGTAATGTTCCTATTTCCAACTGTAATGTAGAAGCGAAAATAACCCTTTTTTGTGGAAATAAAAGTGGTAGATATGTAGGAGGTATAGTTGGTAAGACTAATAGTTATATTGTTAACTGTAGTGTTGATGGCATATCAAAAGATGAGTCTAAATTTTCTGCAACTACTGATACTGATATTATTACCGGAAATACCCTATACCGTAATATACAGTACGGCGGAATAACCGGATTACAAGGTACTGATAGTGCCTATATTAAAAATTGTTCTGTAAAAAATATAAGTATATTTTCTTACTATGATGTAGGTGCTATATCAGGCTCAATTACCGAGGGTGCGTATATACAAGACTGTATATCTGATAATGTAGATATTTTTTATCAATACGGTATTAGTTCTTCAGATTCACATAGTGTGGGAATTGTTGTAGGTGGAAGAGTTTCAAACAGTAATAGTACAGATACAGGTCAAAAATCTATTTGTATCCTTGACTGTAGCTATAAAAATACTGTGATTAAACATATAGATTTTGATATATATATAACTGAAATAATGGGTAATCTTCCTGATGTAAAAAGCTGTGGTTTAGCTATTGGAAGTGGAGTTAAATTTGATGATAATAAACAGGTTATAGCTGGAAACTTTATATATATTACAGATAATATGTACGATAAAGACAAATATATGTTAACTAATGGTCTTAGTGGAGATTTAATCCCTAAAGATGGCTATGTTGCAGCTAAAATAGGTGATAAAGAGTATAGCACTTTGGAAGACGCCTTAAAAAGCGCTAAAGAAGGGGATACAGTAGTATTACAAGTAGATATTGTAAATGGTAACCCAAAAGAGTTGAGAAAACTTATGATACCTCTAGGAGTATCACTTGACGGAAATGGTCATAAACTTACAGGCAACTTGTATACTTATATATATGGTGGAACAGAAAGTAATCCTTCTAAAATAACAAATGTTGTATTTGAAAATATAACGGGAGATGGTTCTGCAAGTGGTGTGGCTTTACAGGGCGAAAATATAAAAAATACTTTAGAAATATCAAACTGTAAATTTATAAATATAGACCACGACGCTTTAAGACTATTACCTGAAGATGGTGCAAATATAGAAATTTTAAATAATAGATTTGAAGTTACTGACGACGCAAAATATAAAACAGACACAATTATATACTTTCCTAAGTTAACAGATACAGATTATAGTATTACAATGACAGGCAATATAATAAAAGGAGATTTGAGTAAAATTTCTCAGAGGGTACTTAACATACTTAAAATAGGTGATGTTGAAAATAAAAATTTAAGTGGAAACTATGTAGACCCTGAATTATTACAGCTAACTACTGTGGCGAAAGATGGCAAGCAGATAACAGAAATACTGTATCCTATTTATAAGGAAGATATGTCAGAACCGATAGACTATAATGTTTTAAATAAAATAGGTGAACTCAGAGCTAAACCTTATGAAAGTTTTGTAGAGGCTGTCAATAATGCAGAAGAAAACAATGCCTATACTGTATTTCTTTTAGATGATGTAAGTGTTGATGAAATAGTTGAGTTTAAATCGGGAGTTTTATTAGACTGTAACGAAAAAACAATTTCATTTTCTGAAAATGGAAAAATAATAATAGAAAATCCTATTGATTGCAATATGACTGTGCCAGATGGATATACTTTAGAAAGAACTATACTAGATGATGGCAGATATGAGTATAAGCCTGTAAATTTAAATAGTATGGAGGCAAGTATAAACGGAGTATATTATCCAACTTTTGTTGAGGCCATAGGTAACAGCAAAGCCGGAGAAACAGTAACAATATTAAAAGATATAGTTGTAAGCGAAGATGTAGTAATACCAAGTGATGTAACAGTAGATAGAAACGGTCATTTAATATATTTAGGTGAAAATGGTTCTATCACATCGGAAACAGATATAAAATCAAGTTTATCAGTAGAAACAGGATACACATTAGTTATAAATATCACAATAGAGGGCAAATATAAATATACAGCTGTTAAAAATGAAGATGTAGATAAACTTGGAGAGGCAAGTATAAACGGAGTATATTATCTAACTTTTGTTGAGGCAATAGGTAATAGTAATGCCGGAGAAACAATAACAATATTAAAAGATATAGTTGTAAGTGAAGATGTAGTAATACCAAGAGATGTAACAGTAGATAGAAACGGTCATTTAATATATGTAGGTGAAAACGGTTCTATCACATCAGAAACAGATATAAAATCAAGTTTATCAGCAGAAACGGGGTATACATTGGTTACAACTATTACAGCAGATGGCAAATATAAATATACAGTTGTTAAAAATGAAGATGTAGAGGAAGACTTTGAAGCAAGTATAAACGGAGTTTTTTATGGCAAATTAGAAGATAGTGTAAAAGCAAGTAAAAATGGCGACACAATATTTTTATTGAAAGATAATGATATATCATCTACATTAAGTATACCTGAAGGGGTTAAAATTGACGGAAACGGCAACATAATCCTTATAAATAAAGGTGGTAAAATTGAAACTTATTATGATATAAGTGATATTCTTGAAGCACCTAAAGGTTATAAAGTTGTAAAATCCGGTAATAGTGAAAATGGTTATATATTTACTGTTGATGAAATAAAACCTTTAAAACCTTCAAAGCCTTCTAATAATAGTAGCAGTAGTAGTGATGACGACGACGATAGAATAATAATAGAAACTATCGAAAATGCAGACGGTTCTGTTACTGAAATTCATAAAACAGAAAGCGGAAGTGTAATTCAAACAGTTGTCACAAAGACTGATAAAGACGGTACAACTTTTGAAACGGTAGAAAAAGTTAATGGCTCAACGGTTACAACTACTACAAAAGCAGAAACAGTTGACGGTACAACATCTATAACTATATCAGATAGTGAAGGAAATTCTACAAGTTATGTAAATATCAATAAGGAAACTCTTGATAAAAACGATATTGTAAAATTGCCTTTAAATAATATAAATACAAGTGATAGCTCTAAAAATCCTACTATCAGTATAGATGTTTATAATGATAGCGAAACAAAAATTGAGATACCTGTAAATAATATGACAGCAGGAACTGTTGCTGTTTTAGTAAATGATGACGGAACGAAAGAGATTATAAAATCATCTATAATGGGCGAAAACGGTGTAATTGTTAGTATAGGTGGAAATGCAACATTAGAGGTAATAGATAATAGTAAATTCTTTATAGATGTTCCGGAAACCTATTGGGGAAGAAATTCTGTTGAATTTACAACAAGTCGTGAGCTTTTTTCAGGAACAAGCGATATAACCTTTAGCCCTGATTATGATATGACACGAGCTATGTTTATAACGGTGCTTGCTAGATTTGACAATCAAGATACTTCAGGTAGAGATACTTGGTATAGTAAAGCGGTGGATTGGGCTATGAGAGATGGTGTTTCAGACGGAACAAACCTCCATAACACTATAACTCGTGAACAGATTGTATCAATGCTCTACAGATATATAGGAAAACCACCAGTAAACAACTACCCTGTGGGATTTGATGATTGGGAAGATGTAAGCGATTATGCAAAAGATGCTATGAGTTGGGCAGTACAAGAGGGTATTATAAAGGGAATGGGAGATAATACTATTTGTCCTACAAATAATGCTACTCGTGCACAAGTTGCTACTATTATGATGAAATTTGTTCAAGGGGAATATGCTAAATAATACATAAAAGAGCCGAATTTCCGGCTCTTTTTTATTATATTGAATAAATTTTAATTTAATATTATATGTAGATATAAAACACTTGACATTATTTAGTTATTAATATTTAATATTAGTCTAAGGTTATTTATAAATGCTTATTTAGAAAAAACATTATAATTTGTTATCGAAAATTGTCGTAAGCGTATTGATATATTTTACATTCAATGTATAATATATTATAGTGGTTTATTT
>JADIMX010000123.1 GCA_017694425.1 Candidatus Fimicola merdigallinarum | reverse complement strand
CACTATCCCTTTTAGGCTGTTCTAATAAAAATGAAAGCCTTAAAAGTGATAAAATTGACATTGTAACTTCATTTTATCCTATATATTCTATTTCACAGGAAATTACAAAAAATTCAGATAATATAAATCTTTTAAATATGACTACACCATCAACTGGCTGTCTTCACGATTATCAGCTAACATCTGGAGATATGAAAAAACTTGCAAAAGCTGACCTTTTTATAATAAACGGTGGAGATATGGAAAGTTTTTTACCACAAATAGAAAAATCACTTCCGGATTTAAAAATTGTTGATACATCAACAGGAACATATATGATAGATGGGCATAGTCACGAGGAGCACGACCATAGCCACGACGAACACGACCACAACCACGACGAACACGACCATAGCTACGATGAACACGACCATAGCTACGATGAACACGACCATAGCCACGACGAACACGACATTATAGGTCACGTTCATAGTGATGATGACGGTCACGACCATTCAAGTCTTAATGGTCATATTTGGTTATCACCGGAAAACGCTGTTATTCAGGCTGAAAATATATTAACAGCTGTTAAAGATTTAGACCCCGAAAACGAAACTATATACGAAGAAAACTTTAAAAACTTTAAAAATTCTATAGAAAACCTTATATCCGAAACAGAAAATCTAAATTTTGAAGGCAAGTCCACAGCAGTATTTCACGAGGGATACTCATACTTTGCCGACCAATTCGGGTTTGATATAAAAGCAGAAATATATATGGACGAAAACACAGACCCTTCCCCAAAACTTTTGGCAGAAACAATAGATAGTGTTAAAGAAAATAATATACAGGTACTTTTATGTTCAGATGACGCAAGCCTTAAAATTGCCGAAACTGTATCTGAAGAAACTGGTGCTAAAATATACGTTTTAGACCCTTTAACTTACGGCAACAACAATGGTGAAACCTATGTAGATATAATGACTAGAAACGCTAATATAATAAAGGAGGCATTTCAATGAACAAAATTCACAATAGTTGTGGACTTTGCAAAATAGACATTAAAAATTTAACTGTTACAAGTGGCTCTGATACACTTTTAGACAATATAAATCTTGACTTTCATTGCGGACAGCTTACAGCTTTAATCGGCAAAAACGGTGCTGGAAAGACAACTCTTATAAAGACTATACTGGGAGAAAGAAATTTCACAGGAAACATAAGCTATAAAGAGCATAACGAAAAGGATATAAAAAGACCTATAATCGGCTACGTTCCACAACAGCTTTCTTTTGATAAAAACACTCCTGTAAGTGTATTAGATTTTATGATTGCAACAAATTCTAATAGACCTGTATGGCTTTTTCACAAAAAGTCACAGAGGGAAAAAATCAAAGAACAGCTTGAAAAGTTAAACTGTAGTCACGTTATAGATAGAAAACTAGGCGACCTTTCCGGTGGCGAATTACAAAGAGTTTTATTGGCAACAGCATTAGAGCCTATGCCTGACTTTTTAATACTTGACGAGCCTGTTTCAGGTGTAGACGTAAACGGTCTTGATATTTTTTATAAAACAGTTTCAGAGCTTCGTGACAACTACCATATAGCAATACTTCTTGTTTCCCACGACTTAAGCCTTATTAAAAAATATGCAGATAAGGTAGTTTTACTGGATAAGACAGTTATTGAAAGTGGTGACGTTGACACTGTTTTTAAAACAGATGCTTTTAAAAAGACTTTTGGATTTATGGACTTGGAGGTATAATAATGGAATTTATATATAAAATTTTTGAAATACTTCTTCCTTTTGACTTTATAACCTATGATTTTATGAAAAATGCACTTTTAGGAACTATAATTGTTTCACCACTTTTCGCATTTCTTGGGACTATGGCAGTAAATAATAAAATGGCATTCTTCTCAGATGCATTAGGGCATAGTGCATTTACAGGTATTGCTTTAGGCGTACTTTTAGGACTTAAAAATCCTTTAATATCAATGCTTGTTTTCGGCATATTTTTAAGCCTTATAATAACAAAGGTTAAATCCATAAATACAGCATCAACTGATACAATAATAAGTGTTTTTTCATCACTTTCTATGGCAATAGGTATTGTTATATTATCTAAAAACGGTGGATTTTCAAAGTATTCTTCATATCTTATAGGTGATATTTTGACAGTAACACCTAGGGAAATTTTAATTATATTCGTTGTACTTATTTTTACAATAGCCATATGGTACAAAATATACAACAAACTTTTAATTATAAGTATAAACACCTCTCTTGCATCAAGCAGAAGTATAAAAACAGTACTTATAGAAAATATATTTGTTATTCTTGTAGCTATTGCTGTAATGCTTTCTATAAAATGGATAGGTATACTTACAATAAACTCAATGCTTATACTTCCGTCTGCAAGTGCAAGAAATATATCAAGAAATTCAAGAAGTTATCTTTTAACAACCATAGTAATATCCCTTATATCAGGTATTTTAGGTCTTATCCTCTCCTACTATATGGATACATCAGCATCTGCTACTATGGTTTTAATTTCTTCAATTTTCTTCTTCTTGACACTAGCAATAAGAAAAATTAGGGCATAATAAAATATGTGTATCATATGAATATTTTTTATTCATTGGATTTTCTCTCCATAATATTTTATATTTGCAGTTGGTATTGGCTTTTATATTATGGAGTTTTTTGCATTTTACTCCTATAAAACCTATACTGACCACTAACCTATCCGGAGGTTTTATTAATAAAAAAAGCTGTGGTTAAATCCACAGCTTTCTCATTTTTTAAGTACAGTATCCACAAATTTTTCTAACTTTTCAAAAGTTTCAGCTGAAAGACAATGCTCTATCATACAAGCCTCCTGTTCAGCAACACTTGCTTCAACCTTTAAAACCTTATGTAAAAATCTCTTTAAAACGAAGTGTCTTTTAGCTAAATTTTTAGCGATTTTAAGCCCTTCATCTGTTAAAAATAATGCCCCGTAATGCTCGTGAGTTACAAGTCCCTGTGACTTTAAAGTGTTTATCGCTCTATTTACACTTGGCTTTGATATTGAAAGATGGGTAGCTATATCTGTAACTCTTACACCCTCCTCATTATTTAAAAAATATATTGTTTCTAAATAATCTTCAAGAGATGCAGTTATATTTTTTTTATTTTGATTTGAAGTATCCATTTTTTCACCTACATTTTCATATTTTTAATCACAATGTTAATTTTTTAACCATATAAATAACCGTTATAGTAACTAATATTTTATACAATTATATAATAAAATCAATATATTTTATACAATTTTTGCCACATATTCAATAATAGTCATAGTAATATAATAAATTCCCCTAAATTTTTTTGACATAAAATCCCCCACACCATTGTATATATT
>JADIMX010000122.1 GCA_017694425.1 Candidatus Fimicola merdigallinarum | reverse complement strand
ATATAATACTACACAATAGTATCTTTTGTCAACAACTTTTTAAAATATTTAGTATAAAAGGCTTTCAGATACTTTCCAAAAGCCTTTTAATATTAAGCACCAAGATATGCTTTTTTAATATCTTCATTCTGCATAAGCTCTTTAGCGTTACCCTCCATAGCGATTTTGCCTGTTTCTAAAACGTAGGCTCTATCGGATATGGAAAGTGCCATTTTAGCATTCTGTTCTACTAATAAAACAGTAACACCGGACTTATTAACCTCTTTTATTATACGGAATATTTCTTTAACTAAAAGAGGTGAAAGCCCCATAGATGGCTCATCAAGAAGAAGAATTTTAGGTCTACTCATAATGGCTCTACCCATAGCAAGCATTTGCTGTTCACCACCGGAAAGAGTACCCGCCAACTGTTTTTCACGTTCTTTTAAACGTGGAAAGCGTTCATATACTTTATCTCTATCCGCATTTATATTTTCAATCTTATCTTTTATAGTATAAGCTCCAAGCTGTAAATTTTCTTTTACTGTAAGCTCGGCAAAAACACGTCTACCCTCCGGCACTTGTGCTAATCCCATTTGAAGTATTTTATGTGGTTCTGTTTTTAAAAGATTGTTGCCTAAAAACTCAATTTCTCCTGAACGTGCCTTTAAAAGTCCTGATATAGTCTGAAGTGTAGTTGTCTTACCTGCACCATTTGCACCGATAAGCGAAACTATCTCACCCTCGTTAACCTCTATGGAAACGTCTTTTATTGCGTGTATATTTCCATAGTATACATTAAGATTTTTTACCTTTAACATAAACGTTTCCTCCTTTACTCTCCAAGGTATGCAGTTATAACCTTAGGGTCATTTACAACATCATAAGGATTACCACCTGCAATAATTCTTCCGTACTCAAGTACCTTAACTTCTTCACATATACCTAAAACTAAGTTCATATCGTGCTCTATTAAAAGAACAGATACACCGAAGTTATCTCTTATAAATCTAATCATATCCATAAGCTCCTGAGTTTCAGTAGGGTTCATACCTGCTGCCGGCTCGTCAAGAAGAATAAGTTTAGGATTTGTAGCTAATGCTCTAGCTATTTCCAGTTTTCTCTGCATACCGTAAGGGAGATTTGACGCCCTATAGTGACTTATTCTGTCAAGACCGAAAACCTTTAATATCTCCATAGCCTTTTTATCCATTTCCCTCTCAGCCCTAAAATATGAAGGTGTACGAACAATACTGCTAAAAAGTGAGTATTTAACTTGATTATGGAGTGCTGTTTTTACATTATCCAAAACAGAAAGATTATCAAAAAGTCTTATGTTCTGGAAAGTTCTAGCTATACCACAGCGACATATTTCATTGGCAGATTTACCTGTTAAGTTTACTCCGTCAAGTACGATACTTCCGTCTGTCGGAGAATACACCCCTGTAAGAAGGTTGAATACAGTTGTTTTACCTGCACCGTTAGGGCCAATAAGTCCGTAAAGCTGACCTTTTTCTATACTTATGCTAAAACCGTCAACGGCTCTAAGACCACCGAATGATATTCCAAGATTATTTACTTCAAGTAAAGCCATACTTATTCACCAACCTTCTCATCTGATTTTCTAAATAATTTTTTAAATGTATTATTATTTACAAGTCCCTGTTTTATTTTTGAATGATTAAAAAGCATAATTATAATAAGAACTACTGCATAAAGAAGCATACGGAAATCGTCTGCACCTCTTAAAAGCTCTGGAAGTGCTGTAAGTATTATGGCAGCAATTATAGAACCTCTTATACTACCCATACCACCTAATACAACTATAACAAGTATCTCTATAGACTTGTTGTAATCAAAAGTTGTAGGCTTAAGTATACCTACGTTGTGGGCATATAAAACACCGGCAACTCCGGCAAAGAAAGCTGATATAACGAAAGCCATAACTTTATAACGACTTACATTTATACCTATAGACTCTGTTGCAATACTGTTATCTCTTATAGAGCATATAGCGCGACCGTGTCTTGAATTAACTATGTTTGTTATAGCTAAAACAGATATAACCATAATTATAAATACAATAGTGTAGCTTTTATAGTTAGTGTAAAGAGGTATCTTTTGAAGCCCCTTTGCACCGTTTGTAATCTTAAGTGATATAAGAATAGATTTTATAATTTCGCCAAAACCAAGTGTAACTATGGCAAGGTAGTCACCGTTAAGCCTTAATACAGGCATACCAATTATAAATCCAAAAATTCCGGCAACAATACCACCTACAATTATTGCAATAAAAAGCTCTAAAGGAGCTGGTGCGTTCATATGTAATGTTATCAAAGCACCTACATATGCACCTATGGACATAAAACCTGCGTGACCTAAGGAAAGTTCGCCTAAAAATCCTGTTATAAGATTTAATGAAACTGCAAGTATTATATTTATAGCAATAGGAACTAAAAGCGATGTATACTGACGATTTAAAATTCCATTACTTATAAGTAGATTAAGCACTACATAAGTTAAAACTATAAAAACAAGGTTTCCTAATGCTTTTTTACTAATGAATGTTTTCTTTAAATTTTCCACAGTACACACCTCCTTAAACTTTTTCATTTTTCTTCTTACCGAGTATACCAGAAGGTTTAACAAGAAGAACTATTACAAGAACACTGAATACTATGGCATCTGAAAGCTCTGTTGATATAAATGCTTTTGAAACACTTTCTATAATACCTAATATAATTCCACCTATCATAGCCCCTGGAACACTACCTATACCACCAAGTACAGCAGCAACGAAAGCCTTTATACCTGGCAAAGCACCCATTGTAGGCTTAAGTGACTGGTACTGGCATATGTATAATATACCTGCAACAGCGGCTAAAAATGAGCCTATAGCAAATGTCATAGTTATAGTTCTGTTTACATTTATACCTACAAGCTGGGCAGCTCCCATATCCTCTGAAACTGCACGCATAGCACTACCTGCTTTTGTCTTATTAATAAAAAGAGTAAGTGCAATCATAGAAACTGTTGTAACTATAAGTGTAACTATTGTTATACCTGATATTGTAACGCCACCTAAAGTTATAGAATTAACATTTATTACTGACTGGAATGGAATAGGTGTAGCCTTAAATATTAAAAGTGATGCACTCTGTAAAAAGTAGCTAACACCGATAGCTGTTATTAATACAGCAAGTCTTGGAGCATTTCTAAGTGGCTTATATGCAATTTTTTCTATAATTACACCTAAAACTGCACATATAACGCAAGTAAATATTAAAGCCGGCACTACTGGAAGATGCAAAAGAGCTACGGCAACATAAAGTGCGTATGCTCCAACCATAATTATATCTCCGTGTGCAAAGTTTATCATTTTAGCTATACCATAAACCATTGTATAGCCAAGTGCTATAAGTGCATATATACTTCCTGTTCTTAAACCGTTTATAAGCTGTTCTAAAATATTGTTAATCATTTTACCCCACCTCTTTTACATCTTTAATAAACACTTTGCCCTCCACCTACTGGGGAGGGCATAAATAAATAAATTACTTATTCAGCCTGTGCATTTTTATCATAAGCAACATACTGACCGTCTTTAATCTGTACAAATTTAGCATCTTTTTCCGGTTCACCGTCTGCTGTAAATTTAACTTTACCTGTAATACCGTCAACCTCTATTTCTGTCATAGCTTTAATCATATCAGCACTTTCAGTTGAACCTGCTTTTTCCATAGCAGCTTTCATAACGTAAACAACGTCATATCCATCAGCTGCGAACTGGTCTGGAGTTGATTTGTAAGCTGTTTCGTAAGCATTAACAAAGTTAGCTACACTTGGGTCTGTTGAAAGGAATGGGCTTAAGAATATAGCACCCTCAACAGTTGAAGTGTCTGTAACCTGTTTTAAAACACCGTCCCAACCATCTCCACCGATTAATGGAAGATTAAGACCGATATCTTTAGCCTGCTGAGCTATATATGATACAGCTTCATAGTATACAGGAACGAAAAGAATTTCAGCATTTGCATTTTTAATAGCTGTAAGCTGTGATGTAAAGTCAACATCACCCTCATTAAATGCCTGTGTAGATACAATGTTTGCACCTAAACTTTCTGCCTCGCTAACGAAAGCATCTTTTAATCCTGTGCTGTACTCGTCTGAGTTATTGAATATGATTGCAATGTTTTTATGTCCTAAATCATTAACAGCAAAGTCCGCCATTGTTTTACCCTGAAGTGGGTCTGTAAAGCATAATCTGAATACATTGTCAGCATCTGTTATACAGTCAATAGCTGAACCTGATGGTGTAATCTGTAATATACCGTCCTGTGCTGTATAATCTTTAATTACGATACAAGGAGCACTTGTAACAGTACCGAGAAGTGCGTCTATTCCCTCGTCCATAAGAGCATTGTAGGCTGTTATACAAGTTTCTGTGTCGTTTTCATCATCTTTAAAGTTTAATGCAAGTTTAACAGTTCTGTCCCCAACCTTTACGCCACCGGCTTCATTGATTTCATTTATAGCTACCTCTGCACCCTGTTTTACAGAAATACCATAAGAAGCAGCACCACCTGTAATAGGTCCAAGTCCACCGATTACAAATGTATCATCATCATTTGATGACTGGTTACCACCTGAGCCACAGCCTGCAAGTGAGAAAACCATAGCCATTGCCATTATAGTTGCTAAAAACTTTTTCATAAACAATTCCCCCTCAACTATTATAAGAAGTATTTTTGTTTCTTATTAAGAAACATATATATAATAATATAGATTTTAACTATATTTTTAAAGTTTCGTATTAAGAAACAAACAACTTATTTTTTATTTTGGTAAATGATACGATTAAAAGTTTATTTAGTCAAGGTAAAAATTTCTATAAACTGTATTAAGTAAATTGTTCTACCATTTAACTTTTATATATAAATTTTAGATTTGTAAAAATTTTAATGTAAAATCTCACAATATATACTATGAACAACACCCATTTTTTAACATTTTTATGAATACAAAAAAATATAATACAGTCTATTTTCTACACCTAAAAGCCAACCAAAAGACCTGTATCTATCGATTTTTTAACCATATTGTGATATATTTTAGAAATAAAATACAATATAAGGAAGTGTTCTAGTATTATGAGAAATATTTCTGCTACTGAAATTACAGAGGCTGTAAAAAAACTTTGTATCGAAGCAAACTGTGTACTTAATGATGATGTTTACAATGCCATTGAGTGTGCAAAGTGCGAAGAAAAATCACCTATAGGCAAAGAAATCCTTAATCAGCTTACGAAAAATGCTGACATATCAAAAAATGAGTATATGCCCATTTGCCAAGATACAGGTATGGCAATTATATTTGTAGAAATGGGACAAGAGGTACATATAACTGACGGGAATTTAAGTGATGCTATAAATGAGGGTGTAAGAAAAGGTTATACAGAGGGATACCTAAGAAAATCTGTTGTAGCCGACCCATTTATAAGAGAAAACACAAAGGATAATACACCAGCCATAATACACTATGACATAGTTTCCGGTGACAAACTAAAGATAACTGTTGCACCAAAAGGCTTTGGCAGTGAAAATATGAGCCGTATATATATGTTAAAGCCTTCTGACGGCATAGAGGGAGCAAAAAAAGCCATATTAGAAACAGTAAAAGAGGCTGGACCTAACCCTTGTCCGCCTATGGTAGTTGGTGTAGGCTGTGGTGGTAACTTTGAAATGAGTGCATACCTTGCCAAAAAAGCTCTCCTTAGAAAAATAGGCTCTCACTCTGACAAACCTCACATAAGGGAAATGGAGGAAGAACTTTTAGAAAAAATGAATAACTTAGGCATAGGGCCTCAAGGCTTAGGAGGAACTACAACAGTTTTAGGTGTTAATATAGAAACTTTCCCAACACACATAGCCGGAATGCCAATAGCTATAAATATAAGCTGTCACGTTACACGCCACGCAGAAATAGAGTTATAAGGAGGAAATATAATGAACATAAAATTAGAAACACCTCTTACGAAAGAAAAAGTAAAAAATCTTAAATCCGGTGATATAGTAAGCCTTACAGGTACAATATACACATCAAGAGATGCAGGGCATAAAAGAATGATAGAAGAATACGAAAAAACAGGTAAATTCCCTTTTGATATGGAAAATGCCATAATATACTATGCGGGGCCGTCACCGGCAAAACCAAACCAAGTTATAGGCTCAGCAGGGCCTACAACCTCCGGCAGAATGGACGCTTACGCACCTTTTATGATAGAAAAAGGTCAAACAGGAATGATAGGAAAAGGTGCAAGAAACCAAGATGTAATAAATGCTATGAAAAAATATGGTGCTGTTTACTTTGGTGCTACCGGTGGTGCAGGTGCTTTAATATCCAGCCATATAAAGAAGTCAGAGCTTATAGCTTATGAAGATTTAGGGGCAGAGGCTATACGTAAACTTTATGTAGAAGATTTTCCTCTTATAGTTATAATAGATGCCGAGGGCAACAACCTTTACGAAACAGAAAGAGCTAAGTACGAAAAATAAATTTTTTATGTAAAATTTAATCACATAAAAATATAAAATAATAAAACCCACCTGTTTAACAGGTGGGTTATTTTTATTGTTGCAAGTCTATAAAAGAGGCAATTACAATAATATTTATTGTATATAAGGAATTAGTCCATACAAATAAATACAATACGTCTGACAATTACAACGCTATTTCTTGTATTCCACTAAAAGTTGATATTTTTAATTACTATCTATACCCATAAATGGGTCTATTATTATAATTGATTTTTTATCTATTCTTCTATTATATTTTGATTTAGTTTGATTTCTACCTGCTTTATCTAAACCTACTGTATATAAATAATATCCTCTACACCAAAAATAAATATTCCCATATTTATATTTTAAATTTGCACGTTTATTAAATATAAATGCTATACACTTAAATGGGGCAGTATTTCTAATAACGTATTTATATAGATATGTATATAGTTTTACACTATTATGCCCCTATTATTTTAACCCCTACTATTCCACACACATTTTAATATTTTTACTATCTCTGCTTTTATTTTCCCATATATTTATTGTATACTTTATTTTGGTGCAAATACTATATGATATTTGCATCTCCATTTAGAATGTGATAAACTATTTATGTCTTTCATAATAAAACCTCCTATAATTTTATTTTTGGTTGCCAGACCAATTATATTCTAACATAGGAGGTTTTTACTTTTCTACAAGAATTTTTACCTACCACCAGCATAGCTGGTGGTTTATATCTAGCCTATTCGGCGACAATAAAAAAGGCTAGAGATTTATCACTCTAGCCTTTTATTATTACTCTGTAACTTCAACAGTTTCAGTTATATTTTCTTCCGGTGTTTCCTCACTACTTTCTTCTTCTATTTCATCTTCAGAAATTTTAGCCACACTTACGACATTTACACCGTCATTTAAGTTCATAAGTTTAACACCCTGTGAAATTCTACCGAATGTAGATATATCCTTACCTCTTAAGCGGATTATAACACCCTCAGAAGTAATAAGCATAATATCCTCGCTATCACCGAGTACAACAGTATCAACTAAAAGACCTGTTTTTTCTGTAAGCTGGTGTATCTTAACACCTTTACCGCCTCTAAGCTGTACTTTAAACTCAGTTGCATCTGTACGTTTACCGTAGCCATTTTCAGTTACGTTAAGTATCTTCATACTATCATCAATAATCTGTGCAGAAACAACGTAATCATTTTCGTTTAATGTTATAGCTTTAACACCTGTTGCACTTCTTCCCATAGGTCTAGCATCAGTTTCTTTAAATCTTATACCGATACCATTTCTTGTGCCTACAAAAATATCTTTTTCTCCGTCAGTTAAAAGAACAGATATAAGCTCGTCATCATCTCTAAGGTTAAGGGCAACAAGACCACCTTTTCTTATGTTCTTAAAGCTCATCATATCAGTTCTCTTTATAATACCCTGTTTTGTTATCATAACAAGATATTTATCTTCTTCAAAATCCTTAACAGGCATAACTGCTGTAATATCTTCGTCAGGAGAAAGCTCAAGAAGGTTTACAATAGCCATACCCCTTGCAACTCTGCCTGCCTCCGGTATTTCATAGCCTTTTATCTTAAATACTTTACCAAAGTTAGTGAAGAAAAGTATATAATCGTGAGTAGATGTTACAAAGAGATTTTTCACAAAGTCCTCATCTCTTGTCTGCATACCCATAATACCTCTACCACCTCTATTTTGGCTCTTATAAGTTGCAAGTGGAGTTCTCTTAATATAGTTTAAGTTTGTCATAGTAACGACGCTTGTTTCCTCCTCGATAAGGTCCTCTATATCGATTTCACCTGGATTATTAATAATCTTTGTTCTACGTTCATCACTATATTTAGACTTAACCGCAAGTATTTCCTCTTTTATAACGCCATAGAGAAGTTTTTCATCACCTAAAATAGCTTTAAACTCTTTTATTTTCTCCATAAGCTCTCTATATTCATTGTCTATTTTTTCGTGCTCTAAGCCCTGAAGTCTACGAAGTTGCATTTCTAAAATAGCCTGTGCCTGAACCTCAGAAAGAGAAAATCTCTCCATAAGACGTTCTTTAGCATCATCATAGCTAGTTCTTATTATTCTTATAACCTCGTCAATATTTGATATAGCAATCTTTAAGCCCTCAAGTATATGTGCTCTTTTTTCAGCTTTTTCAAGGTCAAATTTTATTCTTCTAGTAACAACTTCTTCCTGATGTTTTAAGTACTCATCAAGTATGCCTTTAAGGTTTAAAACCTCAGGCTTTCCATCTACGAGGGCAAGCATTATAACACCAAAGCTTTCCTGAAGCTGTGAGAATTTATAAAGCTGATTTAAAACGACATTTGCGTTTGTATCCTTTTTAAGGTCTATTGTTATTTTAATATCGTCACCAGCAGACTCATCAAGAATACCGCTTATACCCTCAATACGTTTTTCGTGTACAAGGTCAGCAATCTTCTCTACAAGTCTAGCCTTATTAACTTGATAAGGCAACTCTGTAATAACAATTCGCTCTTTGCCATTGTCAAGAGATTCTATTTCAGCCTCTGCACGAACGATAATCTTACCTCTACCAGTTCTATAAGCAGACCTTATACCACTTCTGCCTAATATATTAGCACCAGTTGGGAAGTCAGGGCCTTTTATAAGCTCCATAAGCTCCTCAACATCTGTATCTCTATTTTCTAAAACTTTGTTATCTATAATTCTAACAACACCGTCTATAACTTCAGAAAGATTATGTGGTGGAATGTTTGTGGCCATACCAACAGCTATACCAGAAGAACCATTTACAAGTAAGTTAGGTATTCTTGATGGTAAAACAACCGGTTCTTTCTCGTTCTCGTCATAGTTAGGCTTAAAATCTACTGTATTTTTTTCTATATCTGCAAGCATTTCAACAGCTATACGTGACATTCTAGCCTCTGTATAACGGCTGGCAGCTGCACCGTCACCGTCAATAGAACCAAAATTTCCGTGACCGTCAACAAGCATATATCTCATTGAGAAGTTCTGTGCAAGACGAACCATAGCTTGATATATAGAGCTATCACCGTGAGGGTGATATTTACCCATAACTTCACCGACAATACGGGCTGACTTTTTATATGATTTTGAAGGGTCAAGGTTAAGCTCACTCATAGAGTAAAGAATTCTTCTCTGAACAGGCTTTAAACCATCTCTAACATCTGGCAACGCTCTTGAAACGATTACACTCATTGCGTAGTCGATATAGGATTTTTTCATTTCCTCCCCTATATCGACAGCGACCATTTTGTCATACTGATATTGTTCCATTTATTTTTACGTCCTTTCTCCCATATCCTTAGATATCAAGGTTACTTACATACTTAGCATTTTCAGTTATAAAGTCACGTCTTGGCTCTACACTATCACCCATAAGCATACTGAAAATTTCATCAGCCACTATGGCATCATTAAGGTCAACTTTTTTAAGTATTCTGTGTTTAACGTCCATAGTTGTGTCACGAAGCTGGTCGAAGTCCATTTCTCCAAGACCTTTATATCTCTGTAAATCTTTTATACCTGTTCTGCCGATTTCATCATAAAGTTTTTCAAGCTCTGCATCATTGTAAACATAGTAATGTTTTTTATTCTTTTCAACTCTGTAAAGAGGTGGCTGTGCAATGTAAATCTTGCCCTCCTCAATAAGAGGTCGCATATATCTATAAAAGAATGTTAAAAGCAAAGTTCTTATGTGAGCACCGTCAACGTCGGCATCAGTCATAATTACTATTTTGTGATATCTAAGTTTTTCAATATCAAAATCCTCTGATATACCTGTGCCAAAGGCTGTAATCATAGCTTTTATTTCGTCACTGCTTAAAATTCTATCAAGACGAGCCTTTTCAACATTTAATATCTTACCTCTAAGCGGAAGAACGGCCTGTGTTTTAGGGTCACGAGCTTTTTTAGCTGAACCACCGGCAGAATCACCCTCTACAAGATATATTTCGCAGTTTCTAGGGTCTCTATCGGAACAGTCAGTAAGCTTACCTGGAAGTCTTGTACTTTCAAGACCTGTTTTTCTTCTTACAAGCTCACGAGCTTTTTTAGCTGCATCTCTAGCTCTTGATGCCACTAAAGCTTTCTCTATTATTATTTTTCCTGTCTGTGGGTTCTGCTCAAGGAAAAAGCTTAATTCATCAGATAAAATACCCTCAACAATACCTTTAACTTCGCTATTTCCAAGCTTTGTTTTTGTCTGACCCTCAAACTGTGGTTCAGGCACTTTTACACTTATAACAGCTGTTATGCCCTCTCTTACATCATCACCAGAAAGGTTTTTATCATTATCTTTTAAAAGATTAAATTTCTTACCATAATCATTTATAGTCTTTGTAAGACCAGATTTAAAACCGACAAGATGTGTACCACCGTCAGTTGTGTTTATGTTATTTACGAATGTATGAATATTTTCTACAAAACCGTCATTATGCTGGAAAGCTATTTCAACATTGACACCGTCTTTTTCGCCCTCAGCGTAGAAAACATTGTCGTATAAAGCTTCACGATTTTTATTTATAAATGTGACAAACTCCTTTATACCACCTTCGTAATGGAATGTACGACTTTCCTCCATTCCCTCTCTCTCATCTATAAGATTTATCTTAAGACCTTTTGTAAGGAATGCAGTTTCTCTAAGTCTTTGTTTTAAAATATCGAACTGGAAAACAAGGTCGTCAAATATTTCACCGTCTGGTTTAAAAGTTACAGTTGTACCGTGGTTTTCTGTTTCGCCAGTAACAGTAAGACTATTTAAAACATTACCTCTACTGTACTTCTGTTCATAAACCTTACCGTCAGTTTCCACTTTAACATTAAGCCATTCAGAAAGGGCATTAACAACCGACGCACCAACACCGTGAAGACCACCGGAAACCTTGTATCCTCCACCACCGAATTTACCACCGGCGTGAAGTATTGTAAATACAACTTCAACAGCAGGAATACCCTTTTGTGGGTGAATACCAACAGGAATACCTCTACCGTTATCCTTTACTGTTATTGTATTATCTTTGTGTATATAAACAAAAATTTCAGTACAAAATCCTGCTAAAGCCTCGTCAACGGCATTATCTACAATTTCATAAACAAGGTGGTGAAGCCCTCTTGTGCTTGTAGAGCCAATATACATACCAGGACGCTTTCTTACAGCCTCAAGACCTTCAAGAATTTGTATCTGACTTTCATTGTATTCTGCTGACATAAATATTATCTCTCCTCAATCAAAAGGGCAAAAATCCCTTACAAAAAAATAATTCACACTAAGGTGAAGTGACAACTAACAAATTATCAATATTGTCTTATATTATACCATTTTTTTATGAATTTAACAAGGAAATAGAGTAAAAAAAGACTTAAAAAAACAATATAAAAAGCTAATTTTCATATTTATTTATACTTAAACTATGACCTTTATAAAAACATTCTAAACTTAAAAACATAAAATCATCAAAATAAAAAAAGCCGTATTAGGTAACACCTTATATATCGGCTTTTTTAACTACATTACCACTTTCAACATAGAAAATATAGGCATTTTCTGTATACTTTCTTACAATATCCTCTACACCGGTACAAGTTATTATAATCTGACAATCCGAAATACTTTCAAGTAACATTCTTTGACGGCTCTCATCAAGCTCAGAAAAAACATCATCAAGCAAAACTACAGGTTTTTCACCAGTTTCTTGCTCCATTATATCTATCTCGGCAAGTCTAGTACTAAGTGCCGTTGTCCTCTGCTGACCTTGAGAACCAAAAAGTTTTACATCACTGCCATTTATACTAAAAACTATATCATCTTTATGAGGTCCTTGATATGTTGTGCCATACATAATATCTCTTTCAAGGCTACTAAGTAGTTTTTTCTCAAAATTATCTTCTGTACAATCAGGCTTATACTCTATTTTAAGGATTTCGCCCCCACCTGTAATTATACTATGCTTTTTGGCTGATATATCATTAAGCTTATCAATAAAGCTTCTACGGGCTGATATAACCCTTTTTCCGTATTCTAAAAGCTGACTATCCCAAATAAAAATAGTATCCTTAAGGGAAGAATTTTTTTGAACATTTTTAAGAAGACTATTTCTCTGTTTTAAAACCTTGTAATACTGCTGAAGGTCATAGTAATACACATTACTTAATTGGCAAAGCTCCATATCCATAAATCTTCTACGCTCCGAAGGGCCTTCCTTAACAAGACCTAAGTCCTCGGGAGAGAATATAACAGTAAGCAAAGTACCAAAAAGCTCCCCCGACTTTTTTATAGCAATACCATTTATGGCAATTCCCTTTTTCTCATCTTTCTTTATATGCAAATCTATCCTATCTTGTCTTTTTCCCCTCTTACAAAACAGTCTAACGTGACACTCAGGTTTTTCAAAATTTACAAGACGGCTATCAATTCTAGTTCTGTGAGAACGTCCTGTCGCACAAACATATATAGATTCAAGTATATTAGTTTTTCCTTGAGCATTCTTACCGTAAAAAATATTAATGCCACTATTAAGTTTTATATCCACAGCCGAAAGATTTCTAAAGTTTTCAGCTGTAATACTTTCAACGTACAAAAAACCACTTCCTTTTTTGTCCTCCACAGAAAAACATAGGCTGTTATAAAAACAGCCTATTTGTTTATAAATATTAAACTTCTATCTGCATAAATATACATTAATTTTCTGGAGCAACTACTTTAAAAGAGCCAAGATTAGTAACTTCAACTACATCACCGTTTCTTATTTTCTTACCTCTTTCTGATGCAACAACACCATTAACTGTAACCATTCCCTCAGAAATATAATACTTTGCATCTGAACCTGAATCAATTAATCCAGCAAGTTTTAAAACCTGCTGAAGTTTTATAAACTCTGTTTTTATTTCTACAATATCCATAAAATTCTCCTTAATTACATTCTAAGTGGAAGTATAAGATACTTGTATTCATCACCTTCAAAAGGTTTTATAATACAAGGACTTAATGAAGCAGTAAACTGAATTGAAACTTTGTCCTCATCAATAGCCTTTAAAGCATCAATAAGATATCTTGGATTAAATGCTATTTTAAGACCGTCGCCATCACATTCAATATCCATTTCTTCGTGGGCAGTTCCAAGTTCAGCATTAGAATTTATTACAATTTTACTCTGATTAATATCAAGTTTTACAGGAATTTTCTTACTATCTCTTGAAATAAGTGAAGCTCTTTCAAGACTAGCTATAAGTTCACTTCTATTTACAAAAATTCTAGTTTTAAAATCTTCAGTAAAGCTCTGTTTATACTTGATATATTCACCTTCAATAAGTCTTGAAACCACAATACTTTGACCTAAGTCAAAAAGTATATGTTTTTCAGTTACATAAATAGATACAGTATCTTCATTTTCGGTTGAAAGAATCTTACTTATTTCATTTAAAGTTTTTCCAGGAACGATAACACTTATATCATCATTACCCTTAACTAAGTTACATTTTCTATAAGAGATTCTATAACCATCAACAGACACCATATTCATACTATTTAAAGATAACTCTAAAAGTTCACCAGTTAAAACTGGTTTTGATTCATCTTGAGCAATAGAAAATATAGTCTGTCTTATCATATTTTTCAAATCATTCTGATATAAAATATACTCGTTATTTTTTTCCACAGCCGGAAGCATAGGGAAGTCGTCGCCTTCCTGTATAGTTATTTTAAAATCAGAAAAACCTGAAGAAATGTGAGCTATATTTTTACCATCAGTTTCAATAGAAACAAATTCACCGTTAACTCGTCTTATAATTTCTGAAAATAACTTTGATTCAATAGCAATTATTCCTGTTTCATAAACATCTGCTTCCATAATTGCAGTTTCTATCCCCAACTCAAGGTTATTAGCTGTTAATTTAAAACCTTCATTAGACACTGTTAATAAAATACACTCAAGAATAGGGAGAGTTGTTCTTCCAGATACTGCTTTTGAAACAATGTTAATACCATTTTGTAGTTGTTCGCGTTTGCATGTGAATTTCATAGATTGTTTACGACTCCTTTGTGCTAGCAATATATATACATATATAATTTTTTT
>JADIMX010000121.1 GCA_017694425.1 Candidatus Fimicola merdigallinarum | reverse complement strand
TATCAATATAATTGTAAATTTTCGTTTATTCTACATAAAGTACATAAATTTTCGTTATTTGACTTGCTAATTATTATATTTTGATATAAAATAATTATATGATTAACTAGAAGGAGGTGTATTCTAATGGCTTACCAGATTGATTCATCTTGTATCGGATGTGGAGCTTGTGCTTCAGAATGTCCAACATCTTGTATCGTTGAAGACGGCGGTGTTTTCAAAGTAAACGAAGGTGACTGCATCGAATGTGGTTCTTGTGCAGGTGTTTGCCCAGTTGGAGCTCCTAAACTTGCATAATTATTCTTTACTTAAAAAGACAGGATTATTCCTGTCTTTTTTTCTTTTATACTATTTTTTATTACTATTAGAGCCTTTACAGTAATCTATAAGAAAGCACTCATTACACTTAGGTCTTCTGGCTATACATACCTTTCTACCGTGGGCTATTACCTGCGTGTTATATCTTATCCAATGTTCTTTAGGTAATATCTTCATAAGGTCAAACTCAATCTTTACTGGGTCCTGACTTTTTGTAAAACCTATTAGATTAGAAATTCTCTTAACGTGGGTATCAACAACTACACTAGGTATATTATAAATATGCCCTCTAACAACATTTGCAGTCTTTCTGCCTACCCCTGCAAGACTTGTTAAATCCTCTATATCCCTTGGCACTTCTCCACCAAACTGGCTTAAAAGCTGTTGACAACATAATTTTATATTCTTAGCCTTATTGTGATAAAAGCCTGTTGGTCGTATATCCTTTTCAAGCTCTATAAGGTCAGCCTCTGCAAAATCCTTTATACTTGTATATTTCTTAAAAAGACTTTCCGTAACTATGTTAACCCTATCATCAGTACATTGAGCACTAAGTATTGTAGCTATAAGTAATTGCCAAGGATTTTCGTGGTTTAAATAACACTTCATAGTTCCATAGTGTTCATCTAAAAGATTTAAAACACCTAAAACCCTATCTTTCATTCTCACTCATTATCGCCTCCTTAGAAATCTATCTTATAAAATACAGGCTTGTTTGAAATCTCATCTTTTTTATAATAATTAAAAAGTACTGCTGTTTCCACCTCTACCATATCAGAAGATATATCTAAAACATCATACTTAAACACTTCTATATGGCACATTCTAGATATTTGCTGTGCTGAAAAATCTTTAAGGTTAGGTGTGTACTTTTCTATATTTTCTTCATTTCTATAAAAAGCAGAAACTTTATCTTTGTTATAACAAAACTCACTTGAAAGTTTTTCAGGTATTGTTTTTACATTATCCCCTGCAAATATATCAAATCTTAAAAGCTCTTTTATAATATGGATTTTATCTCTTAAAATCTCGCTCTGCAAAGCAAAATCATACATTATTGTAAAAAGCTCCATTTTGCTATGGCTAAGTGTGTGATACTGCATTTTCTCCCAATAATCCCCTAAATCCTGAAAGAAATCAAAAGGTGTAGTATATATTTTTGTTATAAACTGTATTGTATTTAAGGCTTTGCCAGAATTATAGTAAGTTTCAACCATTTCTTCTAATAGCTTTAATCTTGATATTTCGCCGTATGTAAGCTCTTTTGTGTAAAGCACCTCATAATTAGGTCTACTTCTGTATACAATACCATACTTTTCTGCATCACGTCTAAGCCCCGAGCCTTTAAGTAGCTTTAAAAATCCTATCTGAAGCTGTTCCGGTTCAAGGTCATAAACCTCATTAAAGGAGTTTCTAAAAGAGTTGTAGTCCTCATAAGGTAAACCAACAATAAGGTCTAAATGCTCGTGTATGTTGCCCATATCCTTTATTTTTTTAACTATATCTGTAAGACCATCAAAACTTGTATTTCTCTTTATAGCGTCTATAGTATTAGGATTTGTTGACTGAACACCTATCTCAAACTGGAAAAGCCCTTTTCTTGCAGGTTTTAATAAATCTAAAATCTCATTATCCATAATATCGGCTGTTATCTCCATATGGAAGTTTGTAACACCATTATCATTGTCCATAATATATTTCCATATCATCATAGCGTGTTTTTTATTACAATTAAATGTTCTATCAACAAACTTAACCTGTTTAACCTTATTGTCTAAGAAAAATTTTAAGTCCGACTTAACTCTATCCTCAGAAAGAAAACGTACACCACTCTCTATTGAAGAAAGACAGTATTGGCAATTATACGGGCAACCTCTTTGAGTTTCATAATATATTATCCTATTTTTAAGGTCTGTAATATCATCATACACAAAAGGTATATCATCAAGATTTACAGCCTTTCTCTTAGGTGTAGAAAGTATATTGCCATTTTCATCTCTATAAGTTATACCATCTATTGTAGATAAGCTACCCTCTTTATCAACAAAGTAAGTGCAAAGCTCTAAAAAGGTTACTTCACCCTCACCTCGTATAACCATATCAGCACTAGAATTTTCTAAAAGTACGTTTTCTGCCTCATAAGAAACCTCCGGCCCTCCTAATATTATTATGGTTTTCGGAAGTATTTTTTTTAGATTTTCCACAACCTCAGCTATTATTCCCATATTCCATATATAACAAGAAAAACCTACAACGTCTGGCTTTTCTTTGTATATCTCATCTAGTATAAAATCTGTATCCTGATTTATTGTAAATTCTTTTAAAAAAACATTGTCACTATACTTACCAGCATACTTTTTAAGACTTCTAAGTGCAAGTGACGAATGTATAAATTTTGCGTTTACTGCTGTTAAAACAATTTTCATTTCTCACCATTCCCAAATCAAATTATAAAAAAACCTATATACCCTATAATTATACTATAAATGCCACCAAAAAGCACATCTGACGGATAGTGTAATCCTGCCATTATTCTTGATAAGCCTACTACAAAAGATAGCACAAGTATAGGTACTCCTATGTAAATATTTACATATAAAAATGCCATACCTATTATAAACGAACTTGCTGTATGACGACTAGGGAAAGATTCTCCGTCATCGTGTGGTATAAAAGGCTGTATCTCTTTAACAACCTGAAAAGGTCTTTTTCTATTTACGATTTTTCTAATTATAGTAACAGTAAAAAGTACAACCATAGGTATTAAAACAAATCTTAATAAACATTGTCTTTTTAAAAAAAATACCAAAGCAATACCTAAAATATATAAAACTACAAATATATTAGGAAGTGTAATAGCTGTATATACCACAGCTTTTTTATTTTTAAGTCCTAAATTATACAAATATTTAAGTAAAATCTTATCCAAAATATCTCCCCTTAAATTTAATTTTATATAAAAATAATAACAGATATTTAAAAATCCTTGAATACAAATTTAAATAAATATTTTATAAAACATCATTTTTCCTATTTATGTAAATTTATAGCTTTAAAGTGCTAAAATTTATACTTAAAATAGTAACATTTTTGACTATTTTTTAAGAAATTATTTTTTTTAGTTACAAATACAGCCATATTATATTATAATATATGAAATGCTCGGTATTATAAACATCAATATCCGATAAATAAAATAAATGATTGGAGGAAACAAATGGACACAGTAATTCATATTCTTGAAAAAATTCAGTCTATTGTATGGGGTCCACCTACCTTAGTATTGTTAATAGGTACAGGACTTTACTTTACATTTAGACTTGGCTTTCTTCAGATAGTACACTTACCACGTGCTATAAGATATATTTTTGAAAAAGAGGAAGGTCTTGATAATGATGACGGAGATGTTTCAGCCTTTGCATCTCTTTGTACGACTTTGGCTGCCACAATAGGTACAGGAAGTATTGTAGGTGTTGCTACTGCCCTTCGTGCCGGTGGCCCTGGAGCATTATTTTGGATGTGGGTAAGTGCCTTTGTTGGTATGACTACAAAATATGCTGAAGGTTTACTTGCTGTAAAATATCGTACTATTGACGAAAATGGTCAAGTAGCCGGTGGTCCTATGTACTATATACAGAATGGTTTAGGCAAAAACTGGGTTTGGCTTGCAAAAATATTCGCTTTATTTGGTGTTATAACAGCACTTTTAGGCTGTGGAACATTCCCACAGGTTAACGCTATAACAGAATCAACAAGTTTAGCCTTTAATATTCCTATTTGGATTATAGGTATACTTGTAACAATAGCTGTAGCTTGTGTTATACTCGGCGGTATAAACTCTATATCAAAAGTTGCAGAATTTATAGTTCCACTTATGGCATTATTCTATGTTATAGGTTCTCTTATAATAATTTTTGCACATATAGGTACATTACCATCAGTTTTCAAAAAAATATTTGAATCTGCATTTAATCCATATGCTATGTTTGGTGGACTTTCAGGTACAGTAATTATATCTGTTATGTCTGCATTAAGAACAGGTGTGGCAAGAGGTATATATACAAACGAGGCTGGTCTTGGTAGCTCACCTATTGTTGTAGCTGCTGCAAAGACAAACTCCTGTGTTCGTCAGGGGTTAATCTCTATGACAAGTGTTTTCTTTACAACAATTATTATATGTACAATGACTGGTATTGTTATTATGTCTTCCGGTCTTTTAGATACAACTACACTTGACGGAAGTTTTCTTTCAAACGCAGCATATAACAGCGTTTTACCTTACAATATAGGTATGTATATTGTATCAATAGGGCTTATATTCTTCTCATTTACAACAATTATAGGTTGGTGCTATTACGGTGAAAGATGTCTTTCTTACCTTGTAAATAGCGTAAACTTCTCTTTTGTATTTAAAATAGCCTATATAGTATGTATTGCTGTTGCACCATACCTTTCATTAAAACCAATTTGGCTTTTAGCCGATATAACAAATGCTCTTATGGCATTCCCTAACCTTATCGGTCTTTTAGTATTAAGCCCTGTGGTAATATCCGAAACAAAGAAATTTTTTAAAGAAGAAAAAAATAGAAATAAAAAATCACTGGAATAATCCAGTGATTTTTTTGTTTTATTTTGCAAGTGCTTCCTTAGCCTTAAGGTATATAGCACACTCAATACGTTTTTTCTGAAGTTCGCAACCTGTTTCATACTGTGAAAGTATATTTCCACCGTACTGATGAGCATTAGCTGCACAACCACCACTACAATAGAATTTTGCCCAACAGTTCTTACAGTCAGGTTTTGAGTACACGTTACAAGCTGAAAATTCCTCACGTCTAGCCTCAGCAGTAACACCCTCGTCTACTGTACCCATTTTAAATTCTTCTTTACCTACGAACTGATGACAAGGATAAAGGTCACCCTCTGGAGTTACAGCAAGGTATTCTGTACCTGAACCACAACCGGCAATTCTCTTAACTACGCAAGGCCCACCTTTTAAGTCAATATTAAAGTGGAAGAAATTAAACCACTTACCTTCCTGTCTACTTTTGAATATCATTCTAGCAAGTTTTTCATACTCATCATAGATTTTAGGAATATCCTCTTTTGTTATAGCGTAGTCCATATCTTCCTCTGCAACAACTGGCTCAACAGATATCTGTTTAAAGCCTAAGTCTGCAAGGTGCATTACGTCATCAGCAAAGTCAAGGTTATGCTTTGTAAATGTACCTCTTACGAAGTAATCTGTCTGATTTCTGCTATCAGCAAGTTTCTGATACTTAGGCACTATTGTTTCATAGCTACCCTGTCCACCTGCTTTAGGACGCATTTTATCGTTTACATCTTTTCTTCCATCAAGGCTTAATACAACATTGTGCATATTTTTATTGATATACTCCATTTTTTCATCATCAAGAAGTATACCGTTTGTTGTTATAGTAAATCTAAAGTTTTTGTTATAAAGTTTCTCCTGTTCACGACCATACTCAACAATCTCTTTTACAACGTCAAAATTCATAAGAGGTTCGCCACCGAAGAAGTCAATTTCAAGATTTCTTCTAGCACCTGAATTTTTGATTATAAAGTCTATAGCTTTTTTACCAACTTCAGCACTCATAAGAGAGCGTTTACCGTGGTACTCGCCTTCTTCAGCGAAACAGTATCTACATTTAAGGTTACAGTCGTGAGCAACGTGAAGACAGAGAGCTTTTACAACTGGATTTCTATTTGTCACTTTAGGGAGAACAAATTCATAATCATCTTCTGTAAAGAGCATTTCTTCTTTTTCAAGCTCTTTTATCTCCTCAATAGCCTCTTTTATTGCCTCTTGGCTGTACTTTCCGCTATATTTTTCAAAAAGCTCATTTTCAGTACAACTTTTAAAATCATCAACCATTTCATAAACAACATCATCTACAATATGAACAGCACCACTATCAACGTCCATAACTATATTAATGTCGTCCATAGAAAACTTATGTATCATTAATACTATCCCTCCAAAAATATATATAAGTATTATTATCTACTATTTTTTCATAAAAATAAAATTGCCTTTCGGCAATTTTATTTCCTCTAAGTTGCTTATTTGTTTTCGCAAGACTGGTTTGCCACTGTGCAAGATGTTTTGCAAGCTGACTGGCAAGAAGTCTGACACTCACCACAACCACCTGTAGCAGCTGTTTTTTTGAGCATAGCTGTGCTTAAAGTCTTAATGTGCTTCATCACATTTTACCTCCTTTAAGTAGGGATAAAACCCCAATTAATTATGTAGAGTAGATACAAAACCTAAACTACAATAAGTTCAATATATTATACCATATAGGTCTGTTTTTGAAAAGTTTATTTTACAACAACAATACAATGCTAAATTTTTTAATATATGTTGAATATATATAGTTTTAGGTGGAAAGATATTAAAAAAGGAGGAGATATTTTGAAAAGTTATATTGAAATTACAGATGTTTTTGCAAGAGAAATTATAGATTCAAGAGGAAACCCAACAGTTGAGGTTGAAGTTATTTTGGAGGGTGAATATATAGGTAGAGCCTGTGTACCTTCCGGAGCATCAACTGGTGCTTTTGAGGCTTGTGAGCTTCGTGACGGTGGCAGTAGATATAACGGAAACGGTGTTCTTAAAGCTGTTGAAAATGTAAATAATATTTTGGCAAAAGAAATTGTAGGTATGAATGCTTTAGACCAAAGAGCAATTGACCAACGACTTATTGCCCTTGACGGAACACACAACAAATCTAATCTTGGTGCTAATGCAATATTAGGTGTTTCAATAGCTGTAGCTAAAGCTAGTGCCAATGCTTTAAAAATGCCTTTATATCAATATTTAGGTGGTTTTAATGCTCACACTTTACCTGTGCCTATGATGAACATTATGAACGGTGGTAAACACGCAGATAATACAGTCGATATACAAGAATTTATGATAATGCCTGTTGGAGCATTCAGCTTTTCAGAGGGCTTAAAGATGTGTTGCGAAATTTACCACACACTTAAAGGAGTGTTAAAGTCAAAAGGCTTATCCACAGCTATTGGTGACGAGGGTGGTTTCGCCCCTGATATGGGTACTGCCGAAGAAGTTTTGGACACTATAAAAGAGGCGGTTGAAAAAGCCGGATACACTTTCGGCAAAGATATAAAAATAGCTTTAGACCCTGCAAGTACAGAGCTTTACAACGAAAACACTAAACTTTACTACTTTGCAGGTGAAAGCAAAAAAGCCGGTAGAGAGATAACAAGAACAAGTGATGAAATGGTTGAGTTTTGGAAAGACCTTTGCAGAAAATACCCTATTGTTTCAATAGAAGACGGTCTTGCAGAGGAGGACTGGGACGGCTGGAGAAAACTTACACGAGAGCTTGGGGATAAAGTACAGCTTGTAGGTGATGACCTTTTCGTTACAAATACTGAAAGATTAATGAAAGGTATAGAGCAAAAAGCCGGAAATTCTATATTAATAAAAGTAAATCAGATAGGTACTTTAACAGAAACTTTTGAGGCTATTGGTATGGCACAAAAAAGTGGTATGACAGCAGTTATATCACACCGTTCTGGGGAAACTGAGGATACAACTATTGCTGATATTGCTGTGGCTGTAAATTCAGGTCAGATAAAGACAGGTGCTCCTTGTAGAACTGACAGAACTGCTAAATATAATCGTCTTTTAAGAATTGAGGAGGAGCTTTGCCACACAGCAGGATATCTCGGAAATCGTGCTTTTAAGCAGAAAAATTCATTATAAATTAAAAAACCCACCATTACGGTGGGTCTTTATATTTATTAAAGATTTTTTATATATTTTTTATATACTGTTACATACATAATTGTACTTAATATAAGAGCTATAAATTCTGCAATAGGGAATGCTGTCCAAACAAAGGATAAACCTAAGAATCTAGCCATAAAATATGCAACAGGAAGTATAACTATAAGCTGTCTTATTACAGATATAATAAGACTGTAGTAAGCCTTTCCGATAGCCTGAAATACAGATGATAAAACAATACTTACACCGGCAAACATAAAGCTTATACTTATAATTCTAAGAGCAGGAGTACCTATTTCTAACATTTCACTATCAGCATTAAATATAAGAAGAAGTTTAGCAGGTAATAACTGGAATAATAACATTCCTAAAAACATTATAGAAACAGAAATCATAACTCCAATTTTTACTGTTCTTACAATTCTATCCTTATATTTAGCACCATAATTATAGCCTACAATAGGAATCATACCATTTGTAAGACCGAATACAGGCATAAATATGAAATTCTGAAGTTTAAAATATGCACCGTATACAGAAACTGCACTCTGAGAGAAATTCATAAGTATTTTATTTAAACCTATTGTAAGTACAGATGATATTGACTGCATTATTATAGCTGGAATTCCTACAATATATATTTCAGCTATAGCTCTAAAATTAGGTCTAAATTTAAACATATTTATACTAATCTTATCATTTTTCTTTATATTAACATAAAGACCTGCTATCATAGCAATAATCTGACCTATTACAGTAGCTATAGCAGCACCGGCAACACCCATTTTAGGCACTCCAAATAAACCGAATATAAATATAGGGTCTAACACAATATTTATAATAGCACCTAAGCCCTGTACTATCATATTATAAAAACTATTTCCAGTAGCCTGCATAATTCTTTCCATACAAATCTGCACAAACATACCAAATGAAAATACTGTACATATTTCTAAATATTCTTTTCCCATTTTTATAACATCAGGGTTATCTGTAAAACTAGCTATAAATTGCTCAGCAAAAAATATACCGAATAATGCAAAAATAATACCACTTAATATACTTAAAAATATACCATTTTCTGCTGACGCATTAGCTTCTTTAAACTTTCTCTCCCCTAATCTTCTTGATATAAGCGAATTTATACCTACTCCAGTACCTGTACCTACTGAAATCATAAGCATCTGTATAGGGAAAGCAAGGGTAACAGCTGCGAATGCGTCTGTGTTTAACATAGAAACAAACCAACTGTCAACAACATTATAAAGTGCCTGTATAAGCATTGAAATCATTATAGGAACTGACATATTTATAATGAGTTTGCCCTCTGGCATAGTACCCATTTTATTCTCCTTGATTTCTTCCAAAAAAACACGTCCTTTCTTCAATTTATTACAAATTTTATTATCGCCTTAGGAATTATAACACAGCAGTTAAAATAAGTACATATTTTATTGTTCTAAATAGTAAATTAAAACATATCTTATTTTATAAAATATAAAAGAGGTTATTGTTATGGAAAATACAAAAAACAATAGTAAATTAAAAAATCCATCTTACAAAGCAATGTACATATTAAAGCCACAATTAATAGCACTTACAATAACATCTATAGTGTTTATAGCCGTTGCAATTTTACTTACATACACAGACTTTGACGAGTCTAAAATATCTGCAATATCACTTATATGTACAGCTATATCCTGCCTTGTTGCCGGCTTTGACACAGCAGGGTATTTTGGCAAAAAAGGGCTTTTATGGGGAGCTACATCAGGATTAGTCTATTCTATTTTAATGTTTTTAATTTGTATACTATGTGGTACGAATTTTGAGGTTAATCTAGGAAAACTTACAACAATTATTATTGCTGTTGCCGGCGGAATTATTGGTGGAGTTTTAGGTGTAAACACTAAATCTAAAAGTAAGCATAAGTAAAAAAGTTTTATACTTCACTTAAATATTAAACTTAAAAACCTATATAAATATACGAGCTAAATTTATTGGGCACAGTTTCCTTTTTTAATATACCTCAAATTTTTTATCATAAGGAATATAAAGGTATAGATAACAGTTTTATTAAATTCAACTAAAAATTATATATCAAATTTAATTTGGGAAAAGTTTATTTACTACAATACAAGTTTCTATATTTTTTTTAGATATCAAACTTAAAAAATTATATAAACATACAAACTACATTTATTAGACACAACTCCCTTTTTGATATACATAAACT
>JADIMX010000120.1 GCA_017694425.1 Candidatus Fimicola merdigallinarum | reverse complement strand
TTATATGCCTATCATTTTCTATGGTTTATAAAAATGATAAATTTTTTAAATATAACTTATTTGAGCCATACCAATGTGTATATGAAGGTTGTAAATCAGATAGACAACCTAATGATATATACTGTCGTAATCATAGGGATATTAGTGATAATTTTTGGAGAAGGTCACGTTCAAAATCAAATAGTTCTAACTCAAGTTCAAGTAGCTATAACTCAAGTTCAAACAGTTATAAGTCTAATTCTTCTAGCTATTATGAACCTAAGGTCAAGTATACAAACCCTTATAAGTCGTATGATGAGGGTTATGAAGACGTTTATTACAATGGCGATTATGACTGGGATAGATATTATTCTGATGACGAATATGCTAGCGGTGTAGATGATGCCTTAGAAGAGGTGGACTACTAACACAAATAAAAAAGCCTGATTTTAATCAGGCTTTTTTATTATTTATGACAGCTACCGCCACATTTATGACCTTCTTGGTGGTCGTGGTGATGAGTACATTCTATATCAGGGTTTCCGATTTTCTCCCCGCTTAAATACTTAACCATAACTTCATCAATTTTTCCTGTAACCCCAGCAATAAGCTCAATTTTCTTATCTCTTAAAGCATTTTTAGCACCTGCACCGATACCGCCACATATTACAGCACTAACTGAATGAGCTTTTAAAAAGTCAGCTAAAGCACCGTGTCCCTGTCCATCAGTAGGAACTGCTTTTCTCTCAATGACTTTGCCGTTATCGATTTCAAAAAGTACAAATTCTTCACTATGTCCGAAATGCTGATAAACTTCTCCGTCTTTTGATGTTACTGCTACTATCATAATAATTCCTCCTATTTATTTAGATTTCTTTATACATTTTATGCAATCTTTTTCACAATTACATTTCCTGTCAGATACCATATAATTTCCACCGTCTATTTTTATGCCTTTTCCCTGAGTTATAGCCATAGCCGTCTTTTTTCTAGCATTGTAGAGTATGCGTTGAAATGTACCTCTTGATATATTCATAATATTGGCACAGTCACTTTGCTCTAGCTCCTCAAAATCGGCAAGTCGTAAGGCTTCCGTTTCTTCAACTGTAAGGGTAACGAAATCCTCGCTACTTTTTTCGGGGTAAAAAATTCTATTTTCCGGCTCAAAACAAACACTTCTACATTTTCTTATTCTTGGCATAATAACCTCCTATAAATAATACCAAAAATAATGAGCATATGCACAAAATTATTATATTGGGCATATGCTCATTTGTCAATAGGATTTATTCTTTTTATTATTTATTATAAGGGCGAAAACTATTACACCGTAGGCTATGAATACCCTGAAAAACTCGCCTATCTGTGGGTCGCCAAATATATTTGTACCTGACTTTGGTGCTACAATAAAAAGTATGTAGAAAAGTAAAGTACCTATAAATGCGTTCATACAGCCGGCTTTTTTTATAGATGCTCCACCTACAAGTATAGACGCCCCTGCATACATACTTACCTGCTCGTGACTACCAAATGTACTTAAAGTACCTATATTCTGAAGTGATATAATCTGACCGATACCGGCAAATATAGTCGAAAGGACTATAGCTATAATTCTAACTTTGTTTACGTTTATACCTTTCTCCTCAGCGGTCTTTATGTCCATACCTGTAAGCCTTATATCCTGCCCAAGTTTAGTTTTTGAAAAATACCATATAAAAAGGCAGAGCATACTGCATATTATAAGTGTGAATAGAGGTAGTTTTATTCCAAATATTCGTATATATGTTGGGAAACGGTCAAGACCGTATTTTATTATGCCTAGGTCTATGGTGCTTTTTACACCTCTGCCACCTTCCACACCTATAACAGAATTGCTAACAGGAATAGAAAGTATTATAAGCTGATATATACCGGAGAAGAAATATCCCAGTATAAGACCGGTTATCATTTCTCTGCCTTTAGTTCTATTCATAATAAGCCCTATAAATATTCCGAATATAGCCGATATAGGGAGAGATATTAAAAAGGCTGTAAATACCCCTAATGTACCACTAATATTCAATATAACAACGAATATGAGGGCCAGCTGACCTGTCATAGCACCTACTGTAAGAGCGAAGTTAATACCCATACCTGCCATTATAGGTATTATTAGAGATAATACTATAAAAAAGTTTCTCGAAATACGCTCTATAATATCGTTTATAAACATTTTTATAGGCAAGTCGGCTATAAAAAATCCTATTATACCTAAAATGAGAAATACACAAGGCACAGTATAGTTTTTAAATATATTTTTTATTGATGTCATTTTAAACGTCTACCTCCTTGTTTTACTAGTGCATATAGTATAACTCCGTAGCTTATAACCATTCTCAAGGAATCTGAAAGGGAGGAGTCCTGAAAAATGCTGTTTATAATCGGAGTTGAAGCCGTCATTAAAAGTTGGAATACACATACACCTAAAATAGCATTATGTATTGATGCTTTCTTTATTGTAGCACCACCTAGCAAAACACCGGCAACAGCTGAAAAGGGCATCATAAGAGGGGCTTGATAAAGCTGTATAAAACCGTAGGCTGATGAGTATACAAGTATACCTAAAGCACCTAATACGTTAGAAAGTACAATGCCTATAATCCTATATTTTTCCGACTTTATACCACAGTTTAAAGCGAATTTAGGCTTTATCCCCGCTGTTTTCATAGCTATACCTTGTTTTGTATTAAAAAATATATATAAAGCTAAGCACATAGCAATGAATAAGGCTATATTACCGAAAGTACCTAAAATTCCCCCGAAACTGTTTTCAAGAGATATAGTAGTTCTTAAGCCTTTTCCACCTATTGTCCAAACCATATCAGGGCTTTTAAAGGGAAGTATAACCCAGAATATAGACATAAGTGAAACGATAGAGAATCCGGCATAAGTTCCTACCATCATCTCATCACCTTTTACTGTGTTTAAAATTTTTCCGTACAGTATTCCTGTAATAATTGATAGTATAGTACCTACAAATATAGCGAATATAAAAGCTATAAAACCTGAAAACCCTAGTTCTATTGATAAAACACCACCGAGTAATCCGCATAGCATACCGATAGATACACCGAAGTTTAGACCTACGCCACATACTATAGCAGGCACCATTGAAAGTACCAATATTCCGTTCATACCAACTCTATTTAAAAAGTCAATAAATATGCCGTTAGCTACAACAAAGTACATAACACATATAAATATAACGCCTAAAATAAAAGTTAATATATGGTCTTTAAATTTTTCTGTCAATTTTTCTTCACTCCCTCCGAAATAGCCATACCAAATTTTTCTGAGCTTTCGTCAGCAGAGAGAATAGCACTTACTTTGCCCTCGTTTAATACGGCAATTCTATCACACATACTTCTAAGCTCGTTTAAATCTCCTGAAATCATAACTATTGTTATATTGTCATTTTCACATATAGATTTTAAAATATCCATTATATTATTTTTAGCACCTATATCTACACCTCTTGATACATCTGAAACAACAAGGACAGTAGGGTTTAAGGCTAAGGCTTTTGCAATAGCTACCTTTTGCTGATTACCACCACTAAGCTCTCCAACACTTTGGTTTACGCTTTGACATTTTATATTAAGATTATCAACGCAAGTTTTGGCATATTCTTTCATAGCTTTTCTATCAGCTATTTTTATAAAGCCAATATTCTTTACAAATCTATTTTTTGTGTGCATAGCACTAATACATATATTTTCATATATACTTCCGGCAAGATATACCCCTGTACCTTTTCTGTCTGATGAAACGTAGGAAATACCTTTTTTTATACTGTCTTCGCTATCGCCGGATTTAACAATATTTTTGCCTATATATATTTCGCCGGTGTAGTCTATCATACCACCTAAAACATTACCTAAGGTATCTCTACCTTGACCGGAAACTCCGGCAATGCCGAAAATTTCACCTTTTTTAATATCCAATGATACTTTTTCTATAAATTCATTACCGGAATTGGCAGAAACATTTTTTATAGATAGTATAGTATCAGAAGATGTAGTAAAACTTCGCTCTATAGGATAGTTTAATTCCTTGCCTATCATAAGGCGAGCAAGCTCCTCCTTAGTTATGCCGTTGTTTTCATAAGTTCCTTTGTATTTACCGTTACGCAAAACAGTTATTCTGTCGGAATAATCCATAACCTCATCAAGTTTGTGAGTTATAAATATGATAGATATGCCTTTTTCTTTAAGCTCTCTTATAAGTTTGCCGAATATAATGCTTTCTTCCTTTGTGAAAACAGCTGTTGGCTCGTCAAATATAAGTAGCTTTATATTTTTTCTTTTTATTTCTCTTGCTATCTCTACAAAGTGTTTTTCGCCTATGGATAGGTTGCCACAAAGACATTCAATATTTAAGTTGCTACCCATAGACTGCATAAGCCTTTGACTTTCTTCTCTCATAGATTTTTTATCTATAACTTTCATATTTTTACCTAGTATTTTTGATATGAAAGTAGACTTTGTTATCTCGTCGTTTATAAATATGTTTTCCCATACAGTAGCTGTATCTATTATTGAAAGCTCCTGCTTTGCTATACCGATACCTAATTTTGTAGACTGAATAGGGGTCTTTATATAAACTTTTTCACCGTCTACCAGTATATCGCCCTCGTATCCACCGGATTTTTCTATTACAGGCATACCACAGACTATATTCATAAGTGTAGATTTTCCTGCACCATTTTCACCTAAAATTGCGTGTATTTCACCTTTTTTAACTGAAAAAGATATATCTTTTAAAACGTATTTATCTCCGTATTTCTTGCCTATATTCTTAAATTCAATAATATTCATAGTTATCACCCTAAAAAAACAGGGGGCAATAAGCCCCCTATAATATTAAAAATTAACGTATTTTCCAAGTATCATATAAACGTTTGAAAGTTCTTCGCCTGTTATAACACTTTTGTAGTTTGACATTGTAATATTGCCTTCGCCGGCTACTTTATCAAAGGCTTCCTGTAAAGCTAAAGGGTCGTTTTTCCCATTTGTTTCACCGTTACAATATTTAATAGCATACTCAACAGCACTTTCTATAATTGTCATATTTACAGGTGTTTCCCAAGTTGAAAATCTGCCAGTTCCATTTTTTTCAGCCACTTTCTCTTTAATAGCATTTATAATGTAGTCTGTATCTCCGGCGTGTTCCTCGTCAACAGATATGCCTAATGCTCCTGGGTATCCGTGGTAAGGACTAGGGCAACATTGCTGTGCAACAATAGCACCATTATCAAGACTAGCTTTTATTAAAGGCTCCTGCATAGAACAGTTTGTGTTGAAGAAAGCTGTGTTTTTACCGTACTGAGCTACTTTTTTAGGTATATCCTCAAGCATAAACATCTGTGCTCCCGATATGCCTAAATCTCCCATAGGGTCTGGGCAAGTTTCCTCTACAAATGTAATACCTAATCTTTCACATTCCTCTTTCATAATTTCAAAACGCTCTTTGTAAAGAGGTGATGCCATATGACGTGGGAAAGAGTAGTGGACTAAAGTTTCTGCACCCATTTCCTTTGCCTGCTGTGGTATTGTATACCCCATATTGACTTCGTCTGGGTGTATGAGAATATCAACAATATCAGCCATCATATCAGGGTCCTCAACAGTATTACCGCATATGAGAAGAATATCCGGTCTTTCCTCCTTAACCTTTTCAAAGGCTGAAGAAGTACCAGTAATACCGATACACATTATTATAACCTTAATATCAGGGTCTGATGCTAACTGCATCATATTAGCTATTGTAGTTTCCTGTTCCTTAACAAAGTTATCAGGGTATGTTACACACTCAATAATATCAGGATATTTTTCCTTTAACATCTGAGCTGTTCTGTACTCCTCCTCGCCTTGGGCAACAGTACCTGTCATTATTCCTATTTTAAAACCACTTCCGCTTTCAGTTGAATTTCCACAGCCTGAAAGCATAGAAACTATAAGTATAACTGCCGTTAAAACAGATGTAATTCTTTTTAACACAATAATAACCTCCCAAAAAATAATACACTTTGATATAATACCAAAAAAGTCTTATAAAAGCCATAAATCAATTAATATTACCTGTAATTTCTACAAATATTATAGGGAATATATATCATAGTAGGGTAGATATTGTATTATTTGCTACTGTGTTTTTCTTTTTTTGTAAAGTCAACATAAAAAAGGTGTGAACTTAATCACACCTCTATAAATATCATTTTTTATTGAATTAATCTAAAACATAAAGTGTGACATTTCTAACGCCCCAACTGTATGCCTCTGACTTTGTATTATAACAAAGGTCAATTTTATTTCCTTTTATTGCTCCACCTGTATCTTCGGCAACAGCAACACCGTATCCAGGAATGTATACTTTAGTGCCAAGAGGGATAACTCTTGGGTCAACAGCTATAACACCTTTTTTTGCAACAGTTCCTGATGCTGTAACACCGTTACAACCAGCATCTTTTCCAGTATAACCAGTTGCTTTAACATTTAATGCTTTTGTGTATCTGTAGCCGTCAACTGTTCTTGCTGTACCTCTTTCAATTATTTTATTTACAGGTTCTTCGATTATCTTTTCGTCAATTTTTTCAGTAGATAATACTTCTGATTTAGAAGATGTTTCTTTTATAGTTATTTCAAGTAAACCTTCTTTACCATTCTGAACAACTCTTTCTACACCGTATTCAAGTGCGTCATTGTCACGATACTCAACTTCAAAAGGTATCGCCTCTGTCTTTGTTTCTATACTTTCAGTAATTGATTTTATGTTTATAATCATATTACCGCTGAGAGTTGTTTCCTCACTTACATTTTCAAGCTGATAATCTGTATCGATAAAATCTTTGATGCTTTCCATTAAGCTTCCAACAGTTTCCTCTTCTGTGCTAACCATTCTTGGCACACCATCAATGTTTATTATTACAGGTATACTATTATCAGATTCAGATATCTCTGGTGAAAATGCAGATGCTGTACCTGTACACATTGCTAACATAAATACCACGATAGCCATTACTCTAAGTCGTTTAGTCATTATTTATTATCCTCCTTGGACTGTTTAAAATATCTAAGGCTTTGTTTTTTAAAAACGAGCTACCTTAAAAATTTTAAATATTTATATCCTACTAGTTTTTATTTCTGACATTCACTTTCTTATTTTTAAATGCCTCTCTACAGTATTTTTTATAACGTGCTCAGTGTCATAAATACTGCAAAAAATAAAGATATATCTTACTATTGATATATCTTCATCTTACTTACAGTTATTATATTAACATATCTGTAACAATTATGCAACAATTTATTTAAAAAATATTTTTTTTGCATTAAAACTCGTAATATCTGCAACTTCTTTTTCTGATATTCCCTTTATTTCTGCCAGTTTTTTTACTACAAATTCCAAATTTCTTGAGTCATTCCTCTGACCCCTATTAGGAACAGGGGATAAATAAGGGCTATCAGTTTCTATAAGAATATTTTCTAAGTCTAAAACTTTTGCTACTTCAACAAGTTTTTTAGCATTTGAAAAAGTTAAAACTCCACCTATACCAATGTAAAATCCCATTTTTACATATTCTAAAGCCATTTCAGGGCTACCAGAGTAACAATGTATTACACCTTCGTTAACGCCACTTTCTTTTATAATATCGAAACATTCCTGTGAAGCCTCTCTGGAGTGAATTATTACAGGTTTGTTACATTCCTTAACAAGTTCAAGTTGACGTTTAAACCAGTATCTTTGAGTATCTCTAGGTGAGGTATCATAGTAGTAGTCAAGACCGATTTCGCCTATGGCAACTACCTTTTTGTGATTTGCAAGCTGACGGAGTGTAGCTAAATCATCTTCAGTCATATTTTCCACGTCGTGAGGGTGGACACCGACTGAGGCATAGATATAGTCATACTTTTCAGAAAGCTCAATGCTTTTTTTAGAGCTTTTCATATCACAACCGATATTTACAACGTAATCTATACCAAAAGAGGGGAGAGAGCTTAAAAGCTCCTCCCTATCTTTATCAAATCTTTTGTCATCATAGTGAGCGTGGGACTCAAAATACATATTAGCCTACCTCTGAGCCACTTTCAAAATCAGCTTTATCTACTGTTGCAAGTGAAAGATTTCCGTCACTATCTTCACCGGCAAGTATCATACCGTAGGAGTATTCGCCCATCATTTTTCTAGGTTTAAGGTTAGTAACAACTATAACTCTTTTTCCTACCATTTCCTCAGGTGAGTAGTGTTCAGAAATACCTGAGAAAATAACTCTTTCCTCGTCACCGATTTTAACAACATTTCTTAAAAGTTTTTTAGATTTTTTAACTTTTTCTGATGATATAACTTCACCAACTTTAAGCTGTACTTTTAAGAAATCATCAATTGTTATTTCCTCTACAGCTTCTTCCTCTTTTTCTTCTTTCTTTGGCTGATTAGCAACTGCCTGAGCCTGTGCCACTTTCATAGCCTCCTCAAGCTCTGCAAGTTCTTTTTTCATATCTATTCTTGGGAATATAGCCTCGCCTTTTGAAACGGCAACTTCGCGACCTAAAAGTCCCCATTCTTTAATAGAATCCCATTTTGTTATTTCGCCTTCTTTAATGCCTATCTGTTCCCAAATGAGGGCAGGTGTTTTTGGCATAAATGGCTGTATCATTATAGACACAATTCTTATACTTTCAGCTACATTGTAAAGTGCGTTTGCAAGAACGTCTTTTTTATCCTCATCTTTTATAAGTATCCAAGGCTGAGTTTCGTCAATATATTTGTTTGTTCTTCTAATAAGTGTCCAAATTTCCTCTAAAGCATCACTAAAGAGCATTTTTTCCATTTTTTCTTCAACATTGTTAGCTGTTTCTTTGGCAACTCTTATAAGGTCAGCATCAAACTCTGTTTCTTTCTGCTGGCTTGGAAGTTTTCCGCCGAAATATTTCTCAATCATACCCGCTGTTCTTGAAACAAGGTTTCCAAGGTCGTTTGCAAGGTCTGAGTTGATTCTCTGAATAAGAGCCTCGTTTGAGAAGTTACCATCTTGTCCGAAAGCTATTTCTCTTAAAAGGAAGTAACGGATAGCGTCAAGACCGTATTTATTAACAAGAACAAATGGGTCAACTACGTTACCAACAGATTTTGACATTTTATTTCCGTTTATTACAAGCCAACCGTGACCGAAAATCTTCTTAGGAAGAGGAAGGTCTAAAGCCATTAACATTGCAGGCCAAATGATAGAGTGGAAACGAACAATCTCTTTACCTACAACGTGAACGTCGGCAGGCCAGAATTTTTTGAATAATGAATCGTCTTCTGAACCGTAGCCTAAAGCTGTGATATAGTTTGAAAGGGCATCAATCCAAACATACACAATATGCCCAGGGTCAAACTCTACTGGAATACCCCAAGTAAAAGATGTACGGCTTACAGCAAGGTCCTCAAGTCCTGGTTTTAAGAAGTTGTTTATCATCTCTTTCTGACGTGTTGAAGGTTCAAGCCACTCAGGATTTTCTTCCATATGTTTAATAATTCTGTCCTGATATTTTGAAAGCTTGAAGAAGTAGCTTTCCTCTTTAACTTTTTCAACTTCACGACCACAGTCAGGACATTTTCCGTCTACAAGCTGATGTTCTGTAAAGAAAGTTTCGCAAGGTGTACAGTATAAACCTTCGTACTCGCTTTTATAAATATCGCCTTGGTCGTAAAGCTTTTTAAATATTTTCTGAACAGCCTTAACGTGGTAATCGTCTGTTGTTCTAATAAATTTATCGTAAGATATATCGAGTTTTCCCCATAAATCTTTGAATGTAGCCACAACTTTGTCTGTGTAGGCTTTAGGAGTTGTATTCTGTGCCTTAGCTATACGTTCGATTTTCTGACCGTGTTCGTCACTTCCTGTAAGGAACATAACGTCATAGCCTCTAAGTCTTTTGTATCTAGCCATAGTATCTGTGGCAACAGTACAGTATGAGTGACCGATATGAAGTTTATCGCTAGGATAGTATATAGGTGTGGTTATATAAAATTTTTCTTTTTCCAAAAAAATCCCTCCAAAATATTTGATTTCCTGAAAATTATTATATATGTTTTGAAAGCAAAATGCAATTAAAGGAAAAGTTTATTGTTAGCTATATTCACAGAAAAGTAACAATATTTTTATATATTTTACTCAAATTTTAATTTAGTAACCATAAATATTGAAAGTAAAAATTTATTGTGATATTATTTTTTTAAGGACAAAAGTTTTTAGGAGGCAGTAGAGTTTATGGTTGAAGGTGTAGCTAAAGTTTATAACCCTACAGGTTTACACGATTATTCGATTTCACAGTTGACAAATTTCACAAATAAGTTTAAGTGTAGAATATATTTAATTCAGGATAATATAGTTTCCAATGCTAAAAGTACTTTAAATGTTCTTATGCTAGACCTTGAACAGGGCAGTGATGTTACAGTTCGTGTCGATGGTATGAATGAGGAAAACGTTCTTAAAGAAGTTATACATTATATAGAAAGTTTTAAAAGTTAAAAAAGGTATCCTTATTTTAGTGTAAGGATACCTTTTATTTTTGCCAAATATGTTATAGGTAAAAATTTTTATATAAAAGTAAAAACCTCCTGTAATAGAATTGGTTTGGCAACCAAAAATGAGATTATAGGAGTATTACATTAT
>JADIMX010000119.1 GCA_017694425.1 Candidatus Fimicola merdigallinarum | reverse complement strand
GTTTATTATAGAAAGTGTAAGTAACGCTGAAGAAACTAAAAATCCAACTGCACTTAAAACTAAATTTGTTATTTTCATAAAAACCCTCCTAAATTATTTAAAATAGTTAACACCTGACTCAAATATTTTCTGGTTTTTATTCCCTGAAACATTCTTATAAAGCCCATTACCTATTCTTTCAGAATGTCCCATTTTACCAAACACACGACCGTCAGGGCTAGTTATACCCTCAATAGCCATCATAGAGCCATTAGGGTTATATCTTATATCATAAGTCGCATCACCGGAGAAGTCAACATATTGTGTTGCAACTTGACCATTTTTAATGAGGTTTTCTATTACATCTTTAGGTGCTACAAATCTTCCTTCACCGTGAGATACAGGTATTGTGTGTATATCCCCTACTTCCACACCCCAAAGCCAAGGTGATTTATTTGAAGTAATTTTTGTATCTACAAGGCAAGAAACGTGTCGACCTATCTTATTAAATGTAAGTGTAGGGCTATTTGCATCTATATCCCTTATTTCCCCGTAAGGAACAAGTCCAAGTTTTATAAGTGCCTGGAAACCATTACATATACCGAGAATAAGACCATCTCTGTCATTTAAAAGGTTCATTACAGCCTCTTTTATTCTAGGATTTCTAAAAGCAGACGCTATAAATTTACCAGAACCGTCAGGCTCATCACCAGCACTAAAGCCACCAGGGAACATTATAATCTGCGAATTTTTTATAGTTTTTTCCATTTTTAATATTGTTTCCTCAAGAGCACTTACAGACATATTATTTACAACAACAGTTTCTACATCTGCACCAGCTCTTATAAAGGCTTTAGCTGAGTCGTACTCGCAGTTTGTTCCAGGGAATACAGGTATAAATACCTTAGGTTTAGCAAGTCCTAAGCTAGGGAATTTCTTCTCCGGCAATATAAAGCTATCTATCTTTGGTGTTTCAGAGAATTTATCCTTTGTCTTTGTTGGGAATACCTTTTCAAGTGGTTTCTCCCAAGCATTAACCATTTCATTTATGCCTATCTCAACACCATTTACATTTATTATAGGCTCAGGTATAGTTTCACCAAGTATTACTGCATCTATACCCATAAAATCTATAACTTTAGCATTTGTAAGTTCTAAAACGAATGAACCATATTCTGGTTTAAATAAACTTTCTATATCAAGCTCATCTTTTAACTTAACACCTATATAGTTACCAAAGCTCATTTTTGAAATAGCTTCAGCTATACCACCTGTTCTTACTGTATGTGCTGATATACATATACCTTTCTTTATAAGACTTTCAACAAGTTTAAACATTTCCTTAATATAAATATAATCAGGAAGGTCATACTTATCACGTTTTACAGGAAGGTATACAACCTTATTTCCAGCCTTTTTAAACTCAGGTGATATTATATTATTAACATCAGCAACATCAACAGCAAATGATACAAGTGTTGGTGGAACTGTAAGGTCCATAAATGTTCCTGACATACTATCCTTACCACCAATAGCAGGTGTACCCATTTTCATCTGTGCCTGAAAAGCACCTATAAGAGCAGAGAATGGTTTACCCCATTTTGAATAGTCTGTCCCAAGTTTTTCAAAATATTCTTGGAATGTAAGTCTTACACTTTCGTAATTACCACCTGTAGCAACAACCTTAGCTAAAGATTCTATTACAGCATATACTGAACTGTGGAAAGGACTCCATTTTGATATTTCAGAATTATAGCCATAACTCATAATAGTAGCTGTTGTTGTTTCAGCTGTAAGCATAGGCACTTTAGAAACCATAGCTTCCGGTGGTGTAAGCTGATTTTTTCCACCAAAAGGCATAAGAACAGTATTTGCACCTATTGTTGAGTCAAATCTTTCAACAAGACCTTTCTGACTTGCAACATTAAGTTTTTTAAGGTTTTCTATCCAAGCTGATTTAATATCATTTTCTATAAGTATTTTTTCTACAGATGTATTATTAAAGTATCCGTCTTTAACAGGCATTTTAACCTGAACATTTGTAACCTGTGTAGCACCGTTTGTATCAAGGAAATCTCTTGATATATTAACTATATCTTTCCCTCTCCATTTCATAACAAGTCGTCTATCATCTGTTACAACTGCAACCGGTGTAGCCTCAAGATTTTCTTCATTAGAGAATTTTATAAACTTATCTACATCATTTTTATCTACTACAACAGCCATTCTCTCCTGAGATTCTGATATAGCAAGCTCTGTTCCGTCAAGACCTTCATATTTCTTTGGCACAGCATCAAGGTTTATAACAAGTCCATCTGAAAGCTCACCTATGGCAACAGAAACACCACCAGCACCAAAGTCATTACATCTTTTAATCATTTTACTTACTTCAGGATTTCTAAAAAGTCTTTGAAGTTTTCTTTCAGTTGGGGCATTACCTTTCTGTACTTCAGCACCACAAGTTTCAATAGATTCTACTGTATGCTCTTTTGAAGAACCTGTTGCACCACCACAACCGTCACGACCAGTTCTACCACCTACAAGTATTATTATGTCATCTTTTTTAGGAACTTCTCTTATAACATTTTCTTTTTTTGTAGCTGCTATTACAGCACCTATTTCCATTCTTTTTGCAATGAATCCAGCGTCATATACTTCAGCAACCTGACCTGTTGCAAGTCCTATCTGATTACCGTATGAGCTATATCCTCTTGCAGCTTCTGTAACTATTTTTTTCTGTGGAAGTTTTCCCTCTATTGTTTCAGATACAGGTACAGTAGGGTCTGAAGCACCTGTCACACGCATAGCCTGATATACGTATGCACGACCTGAAAGAGGGTCACGAATTGCACCACCAAGACAAGTAGCAGCCCCACCAAAAGGCTCTATCTCAGTTGGGTGATTATGAGTTTCATTTTTGAACATTATAAGCCACTCTTCTGTTACCCCGTCAACATCAACAGGCACAACTATAGAGCAAGCATTGATTTCTTCTGATTGGTCAAGATTATCTAATATACCTTTTTTCTTGAGAGTTTTCATACCAAGAACAGCTATGTCCATAAGATTTATATCTCTAGTTGTAGCTTTATCTCCGTAAACGTAATCCCTCTCCTCAAGGTATTCATTGTATGCTTTTTCAAATGCGTCTTTGTAAAAACCGTCTTCAAAAGACACATCATTTATTTTTGTTTGGAAAGTTGTATGGCGACAGTGGTCAGACCAATATGTATCTATAACTCTTATTTCTGTTTCAGTAGGGTTTCTCTTTTCAGTATCCCTAAAATATTTCTGACAGAATAAAAGGTCCTCATTACTCATAGCAGTTTCAAGCTGATTTCTTAAATCTATTATTTCCTGCTCTGATTTTTCTATAAAACCTTCAAAGTCTTTTATATCTTCAGGGTAAGTCATCTCCATTTTAAGACTTTCCGGTTTTTCTAATGAGGCTTCTCTACTATCAACTGGATTTATACAGTAATGTTTTATTTTATCAACATCGGAGTCACTAAGCTCTCCCTCTAAAACAAAAACTTTTGCAACAGAAATAAGTGGCATTTCTGCCTGTGAAATAAGCTGAACACACTGCATAGCAGAGTCGGCTCTCTGGTCGTACTGACCCGGAAGATACTCAGTTGCAAATACTTTTTCATTTTCATTTAAATCAAAGTTTTCCTCGTAAATTATATCAACTGGAGCTTCGGCAAAAATAGTTGTTTTTGCACTTTCATAGTCTTTAGAAGAAATACCCTCAATATCGTATCTATTGAGTATTCTAAGACCTGTAAGCCCAGTAATATTAAGACTTTCTTTGATATCCTCAAATAAGTGAGTTGCTTCAACGTCGCACCCTTTTTTCTTTTCAACATAAAGGCGTTTTATACTATCCATATATACATCCCTTCCATATTAAGCTATCTTTTTAATTTATATAACTTTTTATTGTAATATGTACTTTTTTATTTTATCATTTTAATTGTGATATGTAAAATATATATAATACATTTTTCACTTTTTTATTTAGATTTATTATCTATAATTTTAAAAAATATTATAAGTTTTATAAAAAGATTTAATATTAATTGTTAAAATATGACGGAGGGACTTTATTTTTATGTTTTTTATATTAGGTATTTCCAACGGATTTAAGGATTTGAATTTCTCAAAAATGGTAATTTGTAAAAATTGTGGTAGATATGGCAGATTAGAGTTTTTTATGGTATACAACTATATAAGTCTATTTTTTATACCTATATTTAAATGGGGTAAAAAGTGTTATGCAAAATCAACTTGCTGTAACGCAGTTTTTTCTATATCACCAGAGCTTGAAAAGAAAATACTAAACAATGAAAATCCGGATATAGACGATAGCGACCTTACATTTGAATATGTAGAAGGAGCAGGCTCTGTAAGTGGATACCACAAAACTTGCCCTAACTGTGGGTATACTCTAATTGATGAGTTTGAATATTGTCCTAAGTGTGGCAAAAAAATAAAATAGGCTGTCTTTTTAGACAGCTTACTTTATTTATAAAAATTATTTCGTATATTTTCTATAACACGTTTTTCTATTCTCGAAACCTGTACTTGTGAAATACCTAAAATTTTAGATATCTCCGTTTGAGTTTTGTCCTCAAAATAACGCATAAATATTATACTTCTCTCCTTGCTATCCAGTTTACTTAATATCTCTTTTATCGCTATTATATCAGTAAATTTTTCACTGTCATCTTTGTTTGATAGCTTATCTATTAAAAACACAGGGTTACCGTCACTTTGGTATACTGTAGAAAATATAGATTCCACATCTTTTGACGATTCCATAGCTATTATTATATCATCTTTGGGAAGGTCTAGCTTTTCCGATAAATAGGATATACTAGGCTCTTTGCCATTTTTTCTTACAAAGTCATCTATTTCATACTTAATTTTTATTGCCGTTTCTTTTATAGGTCTGCTAACCTTTATTATGCCGTCATCTCGCATAAATCTTTTTATCTCACCAAGAATCATAGGCACAGCATAAGTAGAAAATTTTACATCAAAAGATGTATCAAACTTATCAATACACTTTAAAAGCCCTATTGCGCCTATCTGAAAAAGGTCGTCCATATCACAACCGCGTGACTTAAATCTTCTAACTATACTCCATATAAGCCCAGTATTTTCAGATACAATTCTTTCCTTAGCTTTCACATCGCCATTTTGTGCCTTTTCTATAAGTTCATATATATCATTCATTATTTCCACCTCACTTTAATGAGGCATTCTCTATTTTTTTAGTCATTATAATTTTAGTGCCAACACCAACTTCACTCTCAACCAAAACAGTGTCCATAAAAGTTTCCATAACAGTAAACCCCATTCCCGAACGCTCCTCCTCCAATTTTGTTGTGTAAAGTGGTGTCATAGCTTGTTCTATGTTATCAATACCCTTACCTTTGTCGCTTATCTCTATGTACACAGTATCCTTATCATAGGCACAAAAAAGCTCTACCATACCTTTTTCATTGTCATATCCGTGAATTATGGCATTTGTTACGGCCTCAGAAACAGAAGTCTTTATATCTGAAATATCGCTTAAAGTTGGGTCTAACTGCATTATAAATGCAGAAACTGTTATCCTTGCAAAAGATTCATTTACCGACTTAGCGTCAAAACACACTTTCATCTCGTTATCGTATTTCATTTTACCACCCCCAAAATCCCATCAATAGCTTCATCAATAGTTTCATACCCATTAATTATTTTATATAAACCCGACATCTTAAATATCCTATCAAATTTTTCATTAACTCTAGCCACGCACACTTTACCACCAAAATTTTTAACATACTTATATCTGCCTATTATCATTCCTATGCCGGAGCTATCCATAAAAGAGGTTTTTGAGAAATCAAAAATTAGGTTTTTAGCATTCATTCTATAAAACTTATCCTCTATCTCCCCTCGTATCTCCTCTGATGTATGGTGGTCTATCTCACCATTTACAGAAACAATTAATATATTGTTTTTTATATCAAAATCTAAATTCATTTTTATGCCTCCTTTTTTCTGAAATAATTATACAATATTTACCAAATGATTAACCTATAAATCGTACACTTTTTATCGCTATATTGTTACAATATGTACCACTATTCACTGTTTTTAAACACAAAAAAAGATGCTTTTATAAAAAAGCATCTTTTCCAAATATTCATATAAATCAAATGTTAAATAAAAGCTCGCCGTATGTTGGGAATGGCCAAACTTTCTCATCAACGAGAAGCTCAAGTTCATCTGATGGTTTTCTAAGTCTTTCCATAGCTACTGAAACCTCATCTTTGAAGAATATAGCTTTAGACTGTGTATCTCCCTCAAAGTTTATAGCCTTTTCTGTTACAACCTCAAGGTGTTTAAGTGCCTCGTTAAACTCTTTAAGGTTTGCTGTAATCTTATCGAAAATTTCTTTTTCAACTGAAGAATCGCCACCTACTGAATTTATAACACTTATATCGTTAGCAAGCATTCCTGAGTACTTCATTACTGCCGGTCTAATCTGTTTTGAAGCCATATCAATCATAGTTCTAGCCTCGATTGATATCTGGTTTATGTATAAATCATATGTTATTTCAGCTCTTGAGTGAAGTTCTACTTCTGAAAGAACTCCGTGGCGTGTAAATACATCAATAGATTTCTGTGTTATAAGACTTGGTATAGAATCTACCATATATCTAAAGTTAGGAAGACCTCTTCTCTTAGCCTCTTCAACCCATTCATCAGAGTATCCATTTCCATCAAAAAGTATTCTCTTATGCTCAACATATGTTTTTCTTATAATTTCACGAACACAACCTTCAAAGTCATCAGCTTTTTCAAGCTCATCAGCAAACTCAGCTAATACATCAGCAACAATAGTATTTATAAGGAAGTTAGGACCTGCTATTGATGCTGAAGAAGGCACCATTCTAAACTCGAATTTATTTCCTGTGAAAGCAAATGGTGATGTTCTATTTCTATCTGTTGCATCTTTTTTAAGTGTAGGCATTGTACTTACACCAATCTGCATTTTCTCACCCTGAATACTATTCTTAACATCTCTAGCTTCGAACTGATTTAAGATATTTTCAAGCTGTTCTCCAAGGAATATTGATATTATAGCCGGTGGAGCTTCAGCAGCACCGAGTCTATGGTCATTTCCTGGATTAGCAGCGAACATTCTTAAAAGGTCTGCGTGAACGTCAACAGCCTTAATTACTGCCACAAGGAAAAGTAAAAACTGTAAATTTTCGTGAGGTGTCTTTCCTGGGTCAAGAAGATTTTGACCGTCATCTGTACAAATTGACCAGTTATCGTGTTTTCCACTTCCGTTTACACCTGCAAAAGGTTTTTCGTGTAAAAGACATACAAGATTATGGTGACCGGCAATTCTTTTTAAAGCCTCCATAATAAGCTGATTATGGTCTGTAGCTATGTTGGCATCAGCATATACAGGAGCAAGCTCGTGCTGTGCTGGGGCAACCTCATTGTGCTGTGTCTTAGCAGAAACTCCAAGTTTCCAAAGCTCAACATTTAATTCGTGCATAAAGCAAGCAATTCTCTCTTTTATATTACCGAAATAATGGTCGTCAAGCTCCTGACCCTTTGGAGGTTTTGCACCGAAAAGTGTTCTTCCTGTAAAGATAAGGTCTTTTCTTTTTTTGTAAAGGTCTTTATCTATAAGGAAATATTCCTGCTCTGCACCAACAGAAACAACTATTCTTTTTGTTGTTGTATTTCCAAAAAGCCTTAAAATTCTAAGACCCTGAAGATTTATAGCCTCAAGTGAACGAAGGAGAGGTGTTTTTTTATCTAGTGCCTCACCTGTGTATGAGCAGAATGCAGTAGGTATGCAAAGTGTTACACCTGACGCATCTTCTTTAAGGAATGCAGGTGATGTGCAGTCCCAAGCTGTATACCCTCTCGCCTCAAATGTTGTACGAAGTCCTCCTGATGGGAAAGATGAAGCATCTGACTCACCTTTTATAAGAGTTTTGCCGGAAAACTCCATTATAGCAGTACCATCTCCCATAGGTGTAAGGAATGCGTCGTGCTTTTCAGCTGTTATTCCTGTCATAGGCTGGAACCAATGTGTATAATGAGTTGCCCCTCTCTCTATTGCCCAATCTTTCATTGCATTAGCAACTATATCAGCTACATCAGAACGAAGTCTTTCACCATTTTCTATTGTATTTTTAAGTTCATTATATATTTTTTTAGGAAGACGCTCTCTCATAACTGCATCATTGAAAACATTCATACCAAAAATTTCAGGTATAGAAACTTTTTCGTACATATAAACCTCACTATCCTTTCACTATGTAAATAACACTAATTTTAAATATTTCTAATTTTAACATTTATACTATAACAAAGCAATCACTATATTATAAATTTTAGTATTATATATTTTTATATGTAATATTAATTAATGGTATATTTAAATAATAATACTTATAAATTATAGATATTTTTTATAACCTGAAAAAGCTCAGATTCATTTTTAACACAATAGTCAGGCTTTACATCACTTTCTATATTATAATTTCTTCTATTTAACCACACAGTTTTAAAACCTGCTCCATTTGCACCCTCTATATCATTTTTAAATGAATCTCCAACATAATATATATCACTATCTAAACATACTTTTCTGGCAATTTCAAATATTTCTTTTTCTGGTTTAAGATAACCAACTTTTTCAGATATGAATATATTATCTTGCTTTATCCATTTATCAATTTCTAAAGTTTTTATTTTCTTCATCTGATGTTCAAAAGGTCCATTGGTTATAATACCCATACCTATATTATTATCGTTACAAAAATCTAAAATATTCTTCATAGTATGGCTAATCTCTATATTGCCTTGATTTTTACTGTATTCATATTGAAAATCTAAGGCTTTACTATCCTCTATAATTATACCTTGTTCTAAAAAAGCCTTAGAAATACGATATATGTACATTTCCTCCATTGTAATCTCGCCCTTGCAGGACTTCTCAAATACCTCATCACTAAATCTATGCCTATCCCTATAAAATTTTTCCAAATCTATATCTTTTATATCAGAAAAAACAGTTTCAAAAGCCTTAATAAAAGGCTCTCTCTGATTGTAAAGAGTATCATCAACATCAAAAAATATAAACAGTTTATTATTCATAAAAGCCTCCAAAAAAAAGAAAAAGAGCTGTTAAATAAAACAGCCCTTTAATAACTGTACATTAACCGTTATTTATTATAACAGCCCTAATATACATTGTAAATATTAGCTATAATTAAAAATATTTTCTTAATTTTTCAACTGCTTTTTTCTCAATTCTACTTACATAAGAACGACTTATTCCCATTTTTTCTGCAATTTCAATTTGAGTTAATTCATCAGTATTAAAAAGACCATATCTCATTATCAATATGTCTTTTTCTCGCTCATCTAGTTCATTTTCAAGTTTTTCAAAAAGAAGCTCTATTTGTTGTTTTTTGTATATCATCTCATCTATATCATCTTGCTTAGAGCTTATAACATCAACCATAGCAATTTCGTTTCCCTCGCTATCATTACCTATAGGCTCTTGCAAATATAAATCGGAGCTATATTTTTTACCAGCCCTAAGATACATAAGTATTTCATTATCTATACACTTTGACGCATAAGTCCCAAGTTTTACATTCTTGTCACTTTTATATGACGAAACAGCCTTTATAAGACCTATTGTACCTATTGATATTAAATCCTCATTATCACAGCCTGTTGATGAATATTTTTTAGCAATATGTGCAACTAATCTAAGGTTCTTTTCAATTAAAATATTTTTAGCCTCTGCACTTCCCTTTTCGTACTCCTCGATATAATATTTCTCCTCTGATGCAGTTAAAGGTTTATCAAAAAGACTTCTTCCTGAAATATAGGCAAACATATAATAAAAATTTAGAAAAGCAAGCATACAAAAACCTCCATAATAAATTATGTAGAAAAAACACTCGCCTTTTAAATTTTATATGCTTAACAATATATTAGAAAAAATTAAAAAATATGATAAATTTTAATGATTAAAAAATAGAAATAAAAACATATATACCGCATATTATAATATAAATAAATTTAGTGAGGTTTTTTATGCCTAAAGTATATTTAAGCCCTTCATTACAGGAATTTAATCCATATCTTACAGGTGGAAACGAAGAACAGTATATGAACCTTATTGTAGATGCTATGATTCCGTATTTGGAGGCAAGTGGTATTGATTACACAAGAAATAGACCTGATATGACTTTATCGGAAGTTATAAATGAATCAAACAGTGACGATTACGACTTACATCTAGCGATACATTCCAACGCAGGGCCGGAAAGTTTTTCAGGAAGGCTAAGAGGTACAGACGTGTACTACTGGTATAACAGCGAACTTGGGGAGTATTTTGCAGATATAGTTGCAGAAAATTTCAAGGATATATACCCTAATCCAGAGGACGTAAGAGCTGTGCCTACACAAACACTAAGAGAGCTTAGGAGAACATTTGCACCATCAGTACTTATAGAAGTAGCATACCACGATAATCCAGAGGACGAAAGATTTATAAAAAATAATATTGATGAAATAGCTAGAAATCTTGTTTTATCTATAACAGAATACTTTAATGTTCCTTTTGTAGACCCTTACGAAAACGGTTAAATAAAATAAAAAACTCCTTTTTTAGATTATATATTTCTAATAAAAGGAGTTTTTTGCTTATATTCTTGCAAAATGTTCATAAATTCAATACAACCTATGATATAACAACTATATAACAAAAATTTTATGAGCGTTTAAATATATAAAACACTATTT
>JADIMX010000013.1 GCA_017694425.1 Candidatus Fimicola merdigallinarum | reverse complement strand
TTATAATATATTAATCCCTATATTGACAGAATTTATTTTTTCAAATATAATGCAAATAGGGAATGAGGTTCTCCCTTGATATATTTTATATATCAGAACTGCCGGAATGTAGGCTGATGACTTCTGTGTTTTCACAGGAGTTGTCAGCCTTTTTTGCGTAAATTTATATTTTAGGAGGTTATATTTTGTTACTTAGTTTAGCACTTATTTTTATTTTAGGAATAGTTTTAGGAGGTATTTTTTCAAGGTTAAAAATTCCGTCAATACTCGGTATGCTTGTATCAGGAATAATACTAGGGCCTTATGCTTTAAATCTTATATCGCCAAAGATTTTAGATATATCGGCAGAATTAAGACAAATAGCACTTATAATAATATTAACTAGGGCGGGACTTGCTTTAGATATAAATTCTTTAAAGAAAGTCGGCAAGTCGGCTGTACTTATGTGTTTCGTTCCGGCAACTTTCGAAATGCTAGCTTTTATTTTAATAGCACCACATATTTTAGGTATAAATATTATAGAATCTGCAATTATGGGAGCTGTAATGTCTGCCGTTTCACCGGCTGTAATAGTACCAAGAATGTTAAAACTTATAGATGAAAAAGTAGGCACAAAAAAGGGAATACCACAGCTTATAATGGCAGGTGCATCAGTAGATGATATTTTTGTAATAGTATTATTTACAGCCTTTTTATCTATGGCAGAAGGTGGAAGTTTTTCGCCAGCAGTTTTATTAAGTATACCTATATCTATTTTAACAGGTGTGTTTGTAGGTGTAGTTGTAGGTCTATTTATAGAGAAGATATTTAGATGTATTCATATAAGAGATAGTGTAAAAGTTTTACTTATATTGAGTGTATCATTCATATTTACAGAAGCTCAAAGTTTTATAGAAAATTATGTTGCTTTCTCCGGTCTTTTAGCCGTTATGTCATTAAGTGGAACAATATATTTTAAAAATAAGGTTTTGGCAAAAAGATTATCTGATAAATTTAATAGGCTTTGGGTAGGTGGTGAAATCCTTCTATTTGTATTAGTAGGAGCATCAGTAAATATAAGTTATGCTATTTCATCAGGTTTAGGTGTAGTTTTAGTTATACTAATAGCCCTTGTGTTTAGAACATTTGGAGTTTTAATAAGTGTATCAGGTTCAAATTTAAATATTAAAGAAAAATTATTCTGTATGATAGCATATATGCCAAAAGCTACTGTTCAAGCAGGTATAGGCTCAATACCTCTATCTATGGGACTTGCCTGTGGCAATATAGTATTAACGGGAGCTATAATGGCAATTTTAATAACAGCACCACTAGGAGCTGTATTAATAGATTGTAATTACAAAAAACTTTTATTATCTGACAAAAAATAATGTTTTAAATTGTATAATACTTACAATATTAATATCTTTTAATGGTAAAACAAGGAGATTTTAAACAAATGCAGAATATATATATTATAAGGTTAATTTAATACAACTTATAAGGGGGTATGTATATGAAAAGTTATACTGCTAATGAAGTTAGAAATGTTGTTCTTTTAGGTCATAGTGGCTGTGGAAAAACTACGGTGACAGAGTCTGCACTTTATCATTCCGGAGCAATAAAAAGACAAGGTAGTGTAGATTTAGGAAATACAGTAAGTGATTATGACCCTGAAGAAATTAGACGAAAAGTATCTGTAAGTACGTCAATAATACCTATTGAGTGGAAGGATACTAAAATAAACTTACTTGATACTCCAGGTTATTTTGACTTTGTAGGTGAAGTAGAGCTTGCTACAAGTGTAGCCGATACTGCCCTTATAGTTGTTTCTGCAAAATCTGGTCTTGAGGTTGGAACAGAAAAAGCTTGGGAATACGCAGAAGAAATGAATATTCCTAAAATGTTTTTTATAAACCATATGGACGACCCGAACGCAGATTTTAGAAAAACTTTAGATGAACTTAGAGAAAAATTTGGAAAGACTGTCGCACCGTTACAGTTACCTTTTATTGATGATAAAGGTGAGTTAGGCTTTATAAATGTTATAAAGAGAGATGCACGAGTTATTGATGAAAATACAGGAAAACTTGTAAAATGTGATATTCCTAGCGATAAAATTGATGAAGTTGAGGAGCTTCGTTCTATGGTTGTTGAAGTTTCTGCTGAAAGTGATGATGAGCTTTTAGAAAAGTACTTTAACGACGAGGAACTTACTCTTGAGGAGATATATTTAGGACTTAAAAAGGGTATAAGACAATTTTCAATTTCACCAGTAATATTCGGTTCAGCTACAAAAGGTTACGGTATAAAACTTCTTTTAAGTACACTTGTAAAATTTATACCACCTTCAGAGGAATGTCGCCCATCATTTGAATGTATCGACCTTAGACATAGCGAAAATGAGGGTATGATTAGATACAACTCAGAAAGAGAACACTTAGCTTGTTTCGTATTTAAGACTATATCAGACCCTTATGTAGGTAGACTTAACATATTTAGAGTTGTGTCCGGTACAATAAATAAGACAAAAACAGTTTATAATCCACAAACAGATACATATGAAAAAGTGGCACACCTTTATGTAATGAGAGGTAAAGAACAGATAGAAGTTGAGGAACTTAACGCAGGTGATATTGGTGCATTAGCTAAACTTACAAACACTTCTACACAGCATACACTTTGCTCAAAATATTTCCCAGTGCTTCTTCCTGAAGTGCCTCTTCCAAAACCAGTATTATCAATGGCAATAGAGCCAAAAGGAAAAGGCGACGAGGATAAAATATCAGGGGCATTAACAAAGATAAAAGAGGAAGACCCAACACTTAATATAGAAGTGAATAAGGAAACAAAGCAGACTATAATCACTGGAATAGGTGAAAATCAGCTTGATGTTGTTGTAAATAAACTTAAATCAAAGTATAAAATAGATGTAGAGCTTAAAGACCCTATTACACCATATAGAGAAACAATAAAATCAAAGGTTAAAGTTCAAGGTAAATATAAAAAACAGTCAGGAGGCCACGGTCAATTTGGTGATGTTTGGATAGAGTTTGAACCATCATTTGATATGACAAAACCATACGTATTTGAAGAAAAAATATTCGGCGGAGCTGTTCCTAAACAGTACTTCCCAGCAGTAGAAAAAGGATTACAGGAATGTGTTTCAAGTGGTGTTTTAGCAGGTTATCCAGTTGTAGGTATAAAAGCAACTCTTGTTGACGGAAGTTATCACCCAGTAGATTCATCAGAAATGGCATTTAAAATGGCAACATCCATTGCTTTTAAAGAGGGTATGTCTAATGCAAAACCTGTAATATTAGAGCCTATTGCCCACGTTGAAATAAAAGTGCCTGATAAGTATATGGGTGACATTATGGGCGATATAAATAAGAGAAGAGGTCGCATATTAAGTATGAACCCTGAAAATGAGAATAAGATTATTATTGCAGAAATTCCGCTTTCAGAAATACAGAAATATGCAACAGACCTCCGTTCTATGACACAAGGCCGAGGTTCATACGAGTATTATTTTGAACGCTATGAAGAAGCTCCTATGGATATACAGAAAAAGATTATAGAAAGTAGAAAAAAATAATAATTTTAACGTATATAATAAAAGCGTGCCATTTGGTACGCTTTTATGTTATTATAATATTATAGAGGAGAAATAAGGAGATGATTTTATGATAGATGTAGCAGTAATCGGTGCAGGTCCAGGGGGACTATCCTCAGCAGTAACTGCCCTTCAGAGAAATAAAAGTGTAACAATATTCGGAAGAAGTATAGATTCAAGTCTTCTTTTTACAGCTAAAGAGGTTGACAATTATTTAGGTATGCCAAATATGACAGGGGAAGATATGCTAAATTCTTTCTTTAAACACGCTATAAATAAAGGTGCAGAATTTAAAGAGTGTAGAGTTTCTCAGATACTTTCAATGGGTGATTATTTCGTCATAAATGCAGAAAACGAGTTTTTTCAAGCTAAAACAGTTATACTCTCATTAGGTTTAAGCCTTAGCAAAACTATAGAGGGTGAAGAAAGGCTTATAGGAAAAGGTGTAAGCTACTGTGCAACTTGTGATGGTATGCTTTATAGAAACAAAAATGTTGTAGTAGTAGGCGAAACTGAGGAGGGCGAGGAAGAAGCCAACTATTTAGCCTCAATAGGTTGTAGCGTAAAATATCTTCCTACATATAAAGATGTATTACATTTAGATAGTAAAGTTGAACGCATTTATGGAAAGGCATTAAAAGTATTAGGTGAAAATTTTGTAGAGGGAATACAGGTAGATGACAACACTATTGATTGTAATGCTGTGTTTTTTGCTAAGAAAACAATGCCAATAACAAGCCTTATATTCGGACTTGAAACAACAGACGGTATGATAAATGTAGATAGAAATATGTGTACAAATATAGAGGGTGTGTATGCCTGCGGTGATTGTACAGGTGCTCCTTATCAGGTAGCAAAAGCTGTTGGAGAGGGTCTTGTTGCAGGTTTAAGTGCGTCAAAATATATAGAAAATAAGAAATGATTATACGGGGTAGGGTAATTATATTATTCTGCCCTATTTTAAATCTTAACAAAGATTTTACAATATATAAGTTAATTGATTTATCAATATTTTAAGCTTTTTTCATAAATTGATGTAATTGACAAAAATCTACAAATTGTTATGATAAAGTTAAGATTACAAAAAGGAGAAAAAACTATGTCTAAAAAAACCATATTAACAATAGATGATGAAATACATATATTAGAGCTTTTAAGATATAATTTAGAAAGTGCAGGTTACAATGTTATTCAAGCTGAAAGTGGAGAAGAAGGTCTTGATATTATAGAAAATAGAAATATAGACGCAGTTTTGTTAGACCTTATGCTACCAGTAATTGATGGTCTTGAAGTTTTAAGAAGAATAAGAACAAATCCTGAAACAAAGAAAATTCCTGTTATTATGCTTACTGCTAAAAGTGAGGAGTTCGACAAAGTTTTAGGTCTTGAAATGGGTGCTGATGATTATATTGCAAAACCATTTAGCATTAGAGAATTACAAGCAAGACTTAAGGCTGTTTTAAGACGAGTAGATGATAAAGATGACGATAAGGAAAAAAATAAAGTTAAGAAAATATCAACTAATGGTTTAGAAATAGGACTTGAAACTAGAACAGTATCTGTAAACGGCAGAGAGGTTGAAATGTCACATAAGGAATTTGAGCTTTTAAAACTTCTTGCAGAAAACCCAGGAAGAGTGTACTCTAGGGATATTCTTTTAGAAAAAATATGGGGCTATGAGTATATAGGTGAAACTCGTACAGTAGATGTTCATATAAGACATATACGAAAGAAAATAGAGGAAGACGACAGTAACCCTGTATTTATAAAGACTGTAAGGGGATATGGATATAAATTCAGGGAGGATTAATAATATATGAAGAAAAAACTAATTTTATCCTATATCCTAATAATTCTCTTTATATCTGGTATATCAGGTTTTTTCTCAATACATATGTATGACGGTTTTTATAAAAATGAGTTTAAAAACCACCTTTTAAAAGAAAGTGGGATACTATCAGATATTTTAATAGGTAATAAAAATAGTTTAAATAATGAGTATTTTGAAGATTTTGTTCGGCAATATGGTGATAAATTAGATTCTAGAATAACTATTATAGATAAAAATGGTAATGTTTTGGCAGATTCCCAAAAGGATAAAAGCATTATGGAAAACCATATGGATAGAGCTGAAGTAAAAAAAGCTCTAGCCGGTGAAAAAAATGTCCAAACTAGGTATAGTAAAAGTATAGGTGCAGAGTATATATATTCGGCAGAAGCTGTTGATATAAACGGAGAAAAAATCGTTTTAAGGCTATCTGTACCACTTATATCTCTGCATAATATGCAAAGACAAATAGTTTTCTACATTATATCAGGTATAATAATTTCGGCAGGAGTAGTACTACTTTATGCTTATATTTTATCAGATAGAATAACAAAGCCTATTGATGAGCTTACGCTTTTAGCAAAGGAAATATCAAAAGGTAATTATTCCAAAAGAATAGTTATTAAAAATGGTAATGACCAAATAAGCGAGCTTACAAACTCTTTTAATTATATGAGCGAACGGTTAACAGAAACTGTAGATGCTCTTGAAAATGAGAATATAAAACTTGATTCTATATTAAATAGCCTTATGAATGGAGTTATAGCCATTGATAAAAATAATAATATACTTATGATTAATTCTGTTTTTAGAGATTTTTTCAAACTTCCTAAAGATATAATAGGTAAAAATTTTTATAGCGTTGTAAGAAATGAAAATTTATATTCCATAGTTGATGAGGCACATAAAAATCATAATTATATTTATGATGAGGTAAGTTTTAGTGCTGTTATGGAGGAAACAAAAATATTAAGATTATATTCAGCACCTATATCAAAAAAAGGTTTTGAAGATGAAAATATGGGTACTATAATAGTTTTCCAAGACGTAACACAAATAAGGAAATTGGAGCAAATGCGAAGTGATTTTGTTTCTAATGTTACCCACGAATTAAAAACTCCTCTTACATCTATAATGGGCTTTACCGATACATTAAAGGCTGGTGCAATAGATGATAGAGAAACAGCTTTAAAATTTATAGATATTATAGATATAGAGGCTAAAAGATTATTTAGACTTATACAAGATATATTATCATTATCAGAAATTGAAACTAGAAAAGAAGATATAAATCTTGAGTATGTAAATTTAAAGGATATTGTAAGTGGCGTATGTAAAGTCCTTGAGCCTCAGGCTAAAAGAAAAAATATTCAGCTTATAGAGGATATACCGAATAATCTACCTAAATTTAAGTGTAATGTAGATAGAATTTCTCAGATGTTTATAAATCTTATAGAGAACGGTATAAAGTATACCGAAGAAGGTAGCGTAACTATAAGCTGTAAAAAAACTAGAAAATATATAGAAATAAATGTTAAGGATACAGGTATAGGCATACCAGAGGAATGTCAAGAACGAATATTTGAAAGGTTTTATAGAGTTGATAAAGGTCGTTCTAGAAAAGCAGGTGGAACAGGTCTAGGACTTTCTATTGTAAAACATATAGTGTTTTTGTATAACGGTAAACTTTGGTTAGAGAGTAAAGTTGGCAAAGGTTCTACGTTTGTTATATTGTTACCCTATGATAAATAAATGTTAACTAATATCTAAATTAAAGGTTGACAATAGTTTTTCCATTTATTATAATACCCTTATATAAAGGGGGAATTTATATGAAAACAAAATTAATGGTTATATGTAGTCTATTTTCTGCAATACTGTGTTGTCTTGCATTTATACAAGTAACAATACCATTTACAACTATACCTATAACTTTACAAACATTAGGAGTTTGTATTGTCGGTGCTGTGCTTGGTAAAAAATATGGTACTATATCTGTTGTAATATACGTACTTATGGGTTTGTGTGGTATACCTGTATTCGCGGGAATGACTGGAGGTATGGCAGTACTTGTAGGTCCAACTGGTGGATATATATTAGGATTTATTCCGTCAGCCTTTGTAATAGGATATCTATGCGAAAAACTGTATAAAAGAAATGATACTATATTGTCAAAGTATATAAAAGTATTTATTTCTATGATAGTAGGGCTTATAGTTGTTTACATATTTGGAACAATTCAATTTATGTTAGTATCTAAAATAACATTATTAGAAGCGTTGGTTTTAGCTGTAATACCTTTTGTACCATTAGATATAATTAAGATTATAGTTGGAACAGTTATAACTTTATTTATAAAAAGTAGAGTATATGATTTTTCATAAAGCGTCATTATGACGCTTTTTTTTTATTTAATTTTATAGTAAAATATTTAAAAAGTTTTTTTGGGAGATAACAATATGGAAATACAAGATATTTTAAATGGTATAAAACCTTTATACGAGGATAAAATGGCAGAAGCTAAAAAGTACAATGATAATCTTATAAAGCCTATTGGTAGTTTGGGAAGACTTGAAGACCTTGCGATACAGTTTTCGGGTATAACTGGCAAAATATTTAATAGTATGAGTAAAAAAGCACTTGTAATAATGTGTGCTGACAATGGTGTGTATTACGAGGGTGTAAGTACATCACCTAGAGAGGTTACAAAAATACAGACAATAAACTTTACAAAAGGCATAACAGGAGTTGCGGTTTTAGCCAAGCAAGGTAATATAGATTTAAAGGTTGTAGATATTGGGGTTGACGGAGATATAGATGAACCTAATGTTATAAATGAAAAAATAGCCTATGGTACAAAAAACTGTGCAAAAGGTGAGGCTATGACAGAAGAAGAATTTAAAAAAGCATTTATGATAGGTTTTAATTTAGTAGGAAAATTAAAAGAAGAGGGCTACAATATTATAGGAACTGGTGAAATGGGCATAAGTAATACTACAACTGCTGAATCTGTAATAAGTGTTCTTTGTAATTGTAGTGCAGAAGATACGGTAGGTAAAGGTGCAGGTCTTACAGAAGAGGGATATTTACATAAAATTGTTACGGTAAACCAAATTATAGATGTAAATAAGCCTGACCCACAAAACCCTTGCGAAGTAGTTCAAAAAGTGGGGGGATTTGACATAGCAGGTCTTATGGGTTGCTTTGTTGGTGGTGCATATTTCAGAATACCTATTGTAATAGACGGTGTTATATCTATAGCATCAGCTTTATCAGCCTATAAACTTTGCCCGACTGTAAAGGATTTTATGGTTCCTTCACATATATCAGCAGAAAAAGGGTATATGGTAGCATCAAAAGAAATGGGATTAAAACCAATATTTGATTTAGGTATGAGATTAGGCGAAGGTTCAGGCTGTCCTTTCACAATGTATGTAGCAGAGGCAAGTGTAAAGATAGTAAATGAAATGGTTGCTTTTGATGATACAGAAATAGACAAGAGTAAATATATAGATATAAGAGAGGAATAATTATGATACTTGTTACAGGTGGGGCTAGAAGTGGTAAAAGTGAGTTTGCCGAAAATATAGCCACAGAAAAAGGTGATAAAGTCCTGTACATAGCAACATCAATACCTTTTGATGATGAGATGAAAAGTCGTGTTGAGTTGCATAAAAATAGAAGACCTAGTAACTGGGATACATTTGAGGGCTTTAAAGATATAGATAAATTTATCTATGCTAATAAAGGTAAGTATGACTGTATACTTTTTGACTGTATAACGATATTCGTAACAAATCTAATATTTGAGTATGCAAAAAATCCTGATAATATGAGTAGAGAAGATTTTAATATAACTCAAGATAAAATAATAAATGATATGGAAAATATTTTATTAGCTATTGAAAAAATAAATACAGAAATAGTATTTGTAACAAATGAGGTTGGTATGGGAATAGTTCCGGAGAATAAATTAAGTAGACAGTTTAGGGACATTGCAGGAAAAGTTAATCAACTTGTAGCTAAGAAAAGTGATGAGGTTTACTTAACTGTATGTGGAATACCAATGAAAATAAAGTGAGAGGATAGTACTATGCAACTTTTTATAATGACATTAAGATTTCTTACGAGAATACCACTTCCATTTAAAGATGATACAATATTATCAAATGAAGAATTTTCTAAAGGTATAATATACTATCCGTTAATAGGTTTAATAGTAGGACTTATAAACTTTGTTGTATTTAAAATATTTAGCTTAACGGGAAGTGTGTTTGTATCATCAACTCTTGCAGTTCTTTCTGGAGTAATTGTCACAGGTGGATTTCATATAGATGGTTTAGCTGATACTTGTGACGGTTTATATTCATCAAGAAATAAAGAGCGAATTTTAGATATAATGCGTGATAGCAGAGTTGGAACCAATGGAGCTATTGCAATTTTATTTGATATCCTTATAAAAATAGGTGTTATATCTTCATTAGGCTTTGATAAGGGTATATTTGCTATAATACTTTCGCCGGTTGCAGGAAAAATGGCAACACCTCTACTATTTAATAGTAGATATGCAAGAACAGGTCAGGGACTTGGCAATATATATTTAAGAGAAAAGTATGATATTAGAAGTATATTAACTGTATTATCAGGAGTTATTATAATAGGTGTTTTTATTAATGTTTATGCTATAATACCTGTTTTTGTATGCTTAATATCTGCTGTTTTATTTAGAAAGCATTGTGAAAAAATAATAGGTGGTATGACAGGTGATACACTAGGTGCTGGCTCGGAAATAGGTGAGCTTATATTTATGATAGTTTATATTATGGAGGTAAATCTATTATGAATATATATATAGTTCGCCACGGTGAAACTGACTTGAATTTAAGTGGGGTTTACTACGGAAGTACAGATTGTGATATAAATAGTAAAGGAATAAGTCAAGCTAAGAATTTATC